>JBOGHR010000415.1:0-3862 GCA_050744905.1 Acidimicrobiales bacterium | reverse complement strand
AGCGAAACGCTCGGGCCGTCGGGATGGCGAAGTCCTGCACGATGTCGTCCTGGTCGTCCAGCACGTCCAGAACGGCGTAGGACTCCTGGCCCGCAGCGCCGACGTAGCCGAGCGTCGACGCGATTCGCAGGGAGCGCTCGATGGCCACCCGCCCGCTGGGGGCCTCGCTGATCGAGTAGGCCCGGCCCTGGCCGTCGGGAAGGATGCGGAAGGCTGACAGAGCGGCAGCGTTGGCGTGCAGCATCGGCCGAAACCGGTCATCAACCACGACGGATCCCCTCGACTGGACGAGCCGTGTTGCCCGAGCACGTGTCCGGGCTCCACAGACCTCGCTGCGCCTCCCGAGCGCGCTCTTCGGCGGTGCCGAATGTCTCCCAGTAGACCGAGGGGACCCCGTCGTAGCGATGCTCGCGGACGAAGCCATTCTCCAGCATCAGGTGGTTGAGCATCCGCCCGCTGTCCAACCACACGTAGACCATGAGGCGGCCGTTGCGGTCGACGAGCTCGCCGTTCGGATCGGCGACGATGCGCACGACCTGTCCGTCGAGGAGCCGGAGCGCTTCCGCCGTCGCCTCAGGCCCGTAGCAACGACCGCCCGCGCCATCCTCGGGGGCCTCGACCCCGGCGAGACGGAGGAAGGTGGGGCCGCCGCCTGGTCCGCGGTCCACGGCGAGGCTGTCCCCGTCGATGACGCGCAGCACCTCGTAGGGCCCGGCCTTCTCCAGCATCGTCCCGGGAGGCCCGAGCACCGGCACGCCGGCGCCGGTGCCCGCTGTGGGGTTCGCGCCCCCGCTCCCCGAACAAGCCCCCAGCCATAGGAGACACAGGGTGGCGGCTACGTACGCAGGATGGAGATGGAGCCCGGTTCTGATCCTCATGACGCTGTCTCCTTGGGCGATGGCCACGGCACCCCGGCCTGGCCGAGGCGATAAGGCCCTCTTATCAGGACCGTAGGCGGTAAGTGCGACAACGGAGCGCGACGCGCCGGCCGGGAGCTCGCCCCACAACCGACGGGCCGGCGACGTTGGCGACCCGTCGGTTGTGGGCTGTCTCGCTGCCACCATGCCGTGGCCGGTCTCTCGGTCGGTTCGGGTCGGTGGGGACCGGCGACGTACGGCTCCGACACCAGCCCGCTCCCCCCGGCACGGTCAAGCGGAGCGCTCGGCATGGGCCGCTCCCTCAGGGTGCTCGATGCGCAGCAACGTGGCGGTGGGAAGGGGGTTCCACGACCAGCCGGGCAGTGACTCGAGGCGGGCAACGAGCACGGGATCGAGCTCGCCGGCCTCGTGTTCCCGCCGCCAGCGCGTGATCCACGAGCGCACCGGCACACCGGTCAGGCGCTGGTCGTGCAGAGGGTCCCGCTCCCGCTCCCGGGCCACCCACCCGCTGACCGCGGCTACCGCCGCCTCAACCTTGGCGTCCCGCACGTCCCACACCCAGCCGGGGATCGCCTCGAGGGCGGCAACACGATCGGGGGCCAGCCTGCCTTGTGAGTGCTCCATCCGTCGGCCGGTCGCCCAGGAGGAGAGGGGACCCTGGGGGATGCGGAGCAACTCGCCCGGCCGGTAGTGCAGCCTGGAGAAGGCATGCATCTTGGCCAGGCCGTTTGTCCACGCCGCCTCGTTGGTGTCCCACACCCACCCCGGTACCGCCTCCAGTCGCTTGATACGGGCGGGGGTCATCGTCGAGCGGGCCCGGGGGCCCACCGTGGCGTGCCGCTGGTGAACCACCCAGGCGCCCACCCGGTAGCCGGCGTAGGTCTCCTTCTGGCGAGGCTGGCGCCCGTGCGCCTCGACGAAGGCGACCAGGTGCAAGAACCCCTCCTCCCAGGAGGCGTCGTAGACGGCGAAGTAGCAGTCGACCCAGCCCGGCAGGGCCCGGAGCCGATCGATGCGGTCCTGACGCAGGCTCCCGTCCCGGATGCGGGACCGCTGCTTGTTGCACCACCGGCCGATCCGGAAGCCGTCGACGGTGTCGCTCACGGTCGGGGCGGCGGTTCCTGTCTGGGCGACCCACCTCTCGAGTTTGGCGAAGCTCTCATCCCACTGGCGGTCCTTGGTGTTCCAGCACCAGCCCGGGATCGCCTCCAGGGCGGCGATGCGGTCCGGGAACTGGAGCAGCCAGTGCCCGTCATGGTCGCTCATTGCCGCACGGCATGAGTTGAGGAACTGGCCCGGCTTGTGGCCCCGCCACACCTCGAGGTTGTGAGGGTCCCGCCCGTGCTCGAGTACGAACTCCCGGAGCAGATCGAGCTTGGCCCACCAACCCTCGTCCCGAGGCTCCCACGTCCAACCCGGCACCGCCTCCAGGGCGGCGGCGCGCTCGGCCGCCAGCAGGCCCCGCCGACGGAGCGTTCGCTGCACGCTGCACCAGGCTCCGAGGGAGAACGTGCCCGTGTCGTCGGGGACGGTGACGGTCTGCCCCGGCACGGCGCCCACCTCGGCGACGTAGGCCAACAGCCGACCGTGGGCCTCGTCCCAGGAAGGGGTGGCTTGGCGCACGAGGTGCAGCGCCATGGCACCCGCGATGTCGCCCGTCGCCCCGCCCGGAACCCGCAGCTCCACACGCGACCGCAGTAGGCCTCGGGCTGCCCTCCGGCGCAAGGTGGCACCGAACCCGGCGCCCGGCCGGGTCCGCTCGCCCAGCTGGCGTCGGGTGGCAATGAGCCGTGACGACAGCTCGTTGTCATGTGACGACAGCGCCCGAAGCACCCCCGCCACGAGGTCCACCGATCGGCGGTCGCAGCCGGCCAGTGGGTCGGCGGGGTCGGGCTCCTACGCCAGCAAGACCGGCAGGAGCACGGTGCCCACCTTCGACGAGGTCGGCCGGCGCAGAGCCCTCCCGGTGGCCTGCATGACGTCGATCTCGCTGTTCTTGGGGTCGACGATCGCTACGCAATCGAGTGCCGGCATGTCGACGCCTTCCCCCAGCGCCTTCGCGTTTCCCAGCACACCCCACCTCCGGTCGTCGGCCAGGCGAGCGAGCAGGCGTCGACGGATGCGCATGGACGTGTCCCCGTGGACGAAGCCGGACCAGCCGTGGCCTGGCGGGCGCTCTGTCCCCAGGGCGTCGGCCACGGCGCCGATCAACTGGGCGAACGTGCGGGCCCGGTCGACGCGGGTGTGGAAGGAGACGCAGGACCCGAGGCGCATCTCGCCCATGGTCCGCACCACGGCGATCGCCCCGGCCAGCAGGTAGGGGTCGATGCCCGCCATCTCGGGCAGGGCGGCTACCCGGTCGAACACCCTGCGCTCGACGGCGGCGACGATCACCCGGTAGTCGGCCACCACGCCGGCGGCCACCGCGTCGGAGAGCGGGAAGTCGAAGACCCGCGGCCCGAACACGTCCGCATCCATGCCGACCAGCTCCGAGTCGCCTGCGCTGCGCCGGAAGCGGCGAGGCGTGGCGGTCATGAAGAGCGTGCGGTCGGTCGGGATCTCCCCCCGCAACACGGGAGCGAAGGCCTTGTCGGCCTGGCCGGCCAGGTGGTGCGCCTCGTCGGCCACCGTCAGGTCGAACCGGCGGGCAGCGGCCACCAGCACGTCCGAGGAGTGGTAGGTGGCGAAGACGAGTGCGGGCCCGGGGGCGTCCAGGAAGGCCCCAACGGCCGCGGGGTCGGTGGTGGCCTCCAACTCCAGCTCGCCGGTGTCGGAGCAGACGGCGATCCGGCGGGCCGCACCCCAGTGGGCATCCGTCGCCCAGACGTCGGCGGTCTGGGCGATGAGCGCCAGCGAAGGGACGAGCACCAGCACCCGTTCGACGCCGAGCGAGCTGGCCGACCACACGGCGACGTGCGTCTTGCCGGACGCGGTGGCCATCGACACCTGGCACCGCCCGCCGACGTCGAGCGCTCCGATCACCG
>JBOGHR010000414.1:0-10023 GCA_050744905.1 Acidimicrobiales bacterium | reverse complement strand
AAGGACAGGGCGGAGGCGGCGCGAGCTCCGCTCGCCCGCCGGAGCACGACCCAACTCGACCGAATGGAGTGAGCGAAGCGAACGAATGAGGTCGAGGATTCAGCGCCCGACCAGGATCCGGCGCACCGCCTCCTCCGACTCCGGCGTCACCAGCACCAGCACCTCGTCGCCGGCGTCGAGCACGGTGTCGCCCCGGGGGACGATCACGTGGCTCTCGCGGACGACGGCCACGATGGTGGCGTCCCGGGGGATGCCCAGCTCGCGGATGGCCTGCTTGGCCGCCGGCGAGTCGTCGGCCAGGGTGACCTCCACCAGCTGGGCGTCGCGGAACTGGAGCAGCCGCACCAGCGAGCCCACCGACACCGCCTCCTCGACCAGGGCGGTCAGCAGGTGGGGGGTGGACACCGACACGTCCACGCCCCAGGACTCGTTGAACAGCCAGTAGTTCTTGGGGTGGTTGACCCGGGCCACGACCCGGGGGACGGCGAACTCCTGCTTGGCCAGCAGCGACACGACCAGGTTGTCCTCGTCGTCGCCGGTGGCCGCCACCACCACCTCGGCCGCCGCCAGCCCCGCCTCGTGGAGGTTGGTCACCTCGCAGGCGTCGCCCAGGTACCACTGCACGTCGACGGTGGGCGAGACCCGGGCGACGACGTCGGGGTCCTGCTCGATGATGAGGACGTCGTGGCCGGCGGCCTTGAGGTCGGCGGCGATGTAGGTGCCCACGTTCCCGCCGCCGGCGATGGCCACCCTCATCAGGCCCCTCCGTCGCCGTCGCCGGCGGTCAGGCGGCCCTCCAGCTCCTCCAGGTGCTCGCGGGCGACGAGGATGTGGAGGATGTCGCCCTCCTGGCCGACGACGGCGGGACCGACCAGGCGGGCCGTCCCCGCCCGGTTCACCGCCGCCACCCGGAACTTCCCGGGACGGCCCAGCCGCGACAGGCGGGCGCCGGCCCAGGCGTCGGGCAGCGCCCGCTCCACCATGGACACGCCGCCCGACGGGTCGGCCCACTCGACCACCGACAGCCCGGGGAACAGGCGGCGCAGGACCTGGTCGGTGGTCCACTGCACCTGGGCGACGGTGGGGATCCCCAGGCGCTCGTAGATCACCGCCCGCCGGGGGTCCTGGATGCGGGCCACGACCGACGGGATCTGGTAGGTCTCCCGGGCGATCCGAGCGGTGAGGATGTTGGTGTTGTCGCCGCCGGTGGTGGCGGCCAGGGCGCCCGCCTCGCGGACGCCGGCCTGCTCCAGGTGGTTCCGGTCGAAGCCGAAGCCGACGACCGCCCGCCCGCCCCAGGTGTCGGGCAGGTAGCGCTGGAACGCCCGGCGGTCCTTGTCGATGGCGGCCACCGAGTGGCCCGCCTCCTCCAGGCTCCGGGCGAGCTCCGAGCCGACCCGCCCGCAACCCACCACGAGCACGTGCATCGCCCACCATCCAACTCAGTCGGGCGGCGGCGCACAACTCGGACCGGGCGCCGTGCCCCGCCCCTGCGCCTATCGTCCCCGGCGTGCTGACCATGCTGAAGCGGGTGATCGTGGGGCGCCCGCTGGCGTCGGCCGAGCAGGAGCACCAGCGCATCCCCAAGCTCGTCGCCCTGCCCGTGTTCTCCTCCGACGCCATCTCGTCGACCGCCTACGCCACCGAGGAGATCCTCTTCGTCACCACCGTGGCGGCGGCCAGCAGCCTCCAGGTCGGCCTCGACCGCCTGGTCCCCATCGCCGTCGCCGTGGCGCTCCTGCTGGCCGTGGTGGTCACCAGCTACCGCCGGACGATCCACGCCTACCCCCAGGGCGGCGGCTCCTACATCGTCAGCCGCGAGAACCTGGGGACCTACCCGTCGCTGGTGGCGGGCGCCTCCATCCTGGTCGACTACATGCTCACCGTCGCCGTGTCCATCTCGGCCGGCGTGGCGGCCATCATCTCCATCCCCGCCTTCGCCGCCTTCGAGCACCGGCGGGTGGTGCTCGCCCTGGCGCTCATCGCCCTCATCACCATGGCGAACCTGCGGGGGGTGAAGGAGTCGGGGCGGATCTTCGCCGTGCCCACCTACGTCTACATCGTCAGCATCTCCCTGCTCGTGCTCTACGGGCTGGCCCGGTCGTTCCTGGGCGACGTCGACCGGGTGGTGTTCGACCCCGAGCGGTCGGAGGCGGCGCGGGAGGCGGGGGGCGCCCTCAGCCTGTTCCTCCTCCTGAAGGGGTTCTCGTCGGGCGCCGTGGCCCTGACCGGGATCGAGGCGATCGCCGACGGCGTGCCCACCTTCCGCCGCCCCGAGTCCAAGAACGCCGCCATCACCCTGACCTGGATGGCGGTGATCCTGGGGTCGCTGTTCATGGGCACCGCCGTGCTCGCCCACCGCCTGCACCCCTACCCCAGCCACGAGGAGACGGTGCTCTCCCAGCTGGGCCAGGCCGTCTACGGCGGCGGCCCCCTGTACCTCGTCCTGCAGTTCGCCACCGCGGCCATCCTCGTGCTGGCGGCCAACACCGCCTACGCCGACTTCCCCCGCCTGTCGTCGATCATCGCCCGGGACGGCTACCTGCCCCGCCAGTTCGGGAACCGGGGCGACCGGCTGGTGTTCTCCAACGGGATCGTCTTCCTGGGGGTGGCGGCCGGCGCGCTCATCGTGGCCTTCGGCGGCATCACCAACGCCCTGATCCCCCTCTACGCCGTCGGGGTCTTCACCTCCTTCACCCTCAGCCAGCTGGGGATGGTGCGCTACCAGCAGCGGCACAGGCCGAGCGGGTGGCGCATCGGCGCCGTCGTCAGCGGCTTCGGCGCCACCGTCACCTTCTTCGTGCTGCTGGTGGTGGCGGGCACCAAGTTCACCAGCGGGGCGTGGGTCCCGCTGGTGGTCCTGCCCGCCATCATCACCCTCTTCCTCGCCATCCGCCGCCACTACGACAAGGTGGCCCGGGCCCTCGAGATCACCCCCGATCAGGTGCGGCCGGAGACGTTCAACCACACCGTGGTGGTGCTCGTGGGCCGCGTCCACCGGGGCGTGATCCGCGCCCTCAACTACGCCAAGTCGATGCGGCCCAACCACCTGACCGCCGTGTACGTGGCGTCCGACGACGAGGAGGCGGAGGCCATGCAGCGCCAGTGGGCCGCCTTCGGCTTCGACGTCGTCCTGGAGATCGTGCCCTCGCCCTACCGGGACCTGGTCGACGCCGTGGAGGGCTACCTCGACGAGCTGGACGAGCGCTGGCAGAGCGACACCATCACCGTGCTCATCCCCGAGTTCGTGGTCGACCGGTGGTACGAGAACGTCCTCCACAACCAGAGCGCGCTGGCGATCAAGCTGGCCCTGCTCGACCGCCCGGGGACGGTGGTGACGTCGGTCCCCTACCACCTGGCGACGTCCCGGCCGGCGCCGTCGGCCGACGGCGACCGCCCGCCGCCCGAGGGCTGAGCCCGACGAGGGGTTGTTTTTCGGCGCCCAAAAATGTAGGTTCGCAGCCTTGAGAAACATCGACGTCCCCCTCACCAAATCGGAACGGGAGACCTTGAAGTCGATCTACCGGCTCACCGGTGGGCGTGGCTCGGCGCCCGACGCCCACACCGGCGCCCTGGCCGAGGCGCTGCGGGTCAGCCCGAGCACGGTGACGGCGACGGTCAAGCGCCTGGCCGACCGCGGGCTGTGCGACCACAAGCCCTACCGGGGCGTCGAGCTCACGGTGGACGGTCGCCGGGCGGCGGTGGCCGCCATCCGCCGCCACCGCATCGTCGAGCGCTTCCTGTCCGACATGCTGGGCTACGCCTGGAACGAGGCCGACCGCCTGGCCGCCAGCTTCGAGCACGAGCTGCCCCAGGAGGTGGAGGACCGGCTGTACGTGGCGCTCGACCGCCCGGCCAACTGCCCCCACGGCTTCCCCATCCCCGGCTCGGAGGTGGGCGACATCCCCGAGCTGCCCCCGCTGTACGCGCTCACCCCGGGCGACGTGGCCGTGGTGGCCGTGCCCGGCTCGACCGACCCCGACGTGGTGGCCTTCCTCGACACCCTGGGCCTGCGGCCCGGCGTGCGGGTGGAGGTCCGCGAGAAGCACCCCTTCGACGGGCCCATGGTGCTGGTGGTGGACGGCCAGCGCCGCACGGTGGGCGACAAGGTCGCCCGCCAGATCTACGTCCACGTGCAGGACGTCGAGCCGTCCGACGGTGCCGGCCCGTCCGAGCCGCCGGACCACCCAAAGGAGCGCTCCGCATGAAGATCCTCGCCGCCGAAGGCGGGTACCAGGCGTTCGAGCTCGGCGGCGCCGAGTTCTTCTGGCTGTTCTTCTCGGCCGGCACCGCCGTGCTGGCCATCGCCGTCGGCTTCTCGCTGATGAGGGGGGTGCTGGCGGCCGACCAGGGCACCCCGAAGATGATCGAGATCGCCGCCGCCATCCAGGAAGGCGCCATGGCCTACCTGCGGCGCCAGTTCCGCACGATCGGGTACATCCTCGTGCCCCTGGTGGTGATCGTGTTCGTCACCTCCACCACGGTGGTGAAGCCCGGCGGCGACACCGCCCTGTCGTTCTTCCAGTCCGGGGTGTTCCGGACCCTCGCCTTCCTCGCCGGGTGCTTCATGTCCGGCCTCACCGGCTTCATCGGCATGGGCCTGGCCGTGCGGGGCAACGTGCGCACCGCCGCCGCCGCCCGCGCCGGGTCGCTGCCCGCCGCCCTCAAGGTGGCCTTCCGCACCGGCGGGGTGGCCGGCATGTTCACCGTGGGCCTCGGGCTCCTCGGCGCCACCGTGATCATCCTGCTGTTCCAGAACACCAGCTCGGCCATCCTGGTGGGCTTCGGGTTCGGCGGCTCGCTCCTCGCCCTGTTCCTGCGGGTGGGCGGCGGCATCTTCACCAAGGCGGCCGACGTGGGCGCCGACCTGGTGGGCAAGGTGGAGGCCGGCATCCCCGAGGACGACCCCCGCAACCCGGCCACCATCGCCGACAACGTGGGCGACAACGTGGGCGACTGCGCCGGCATGGCCGCCGACCTGTTCGAGAGCTACGAGGTCACCCTGGTGGCCTCCATCATCCTGGGGGTGGCGGCCTTCGACTCGATCGGCCAGAACCCGGCCCTCGGCCTGGTGTTCCCGGTGGTGGCCCGGGCCATCGGGGTGCTGGCGTCCATCGTGGGCGTCTACGCCGTGCGGGCCACGCCCAACGACCGCTCGGCCATGGCGCCCATCAACCGCGGCTTCCTCACCGCCGGCCTCCTCACCGTGGTCGGCACCTTCCTCGTCGCCCAGTTCTACGTCGGCAACCTCCGGGTGTTCTGGGCCGTGGTCATCGGGCTGGTGCTGGCCCAGGTGGTGAGCCGCCTCACCGAGTACTTCACCTCCACCGAGACGGCGCCCGTGCGGGAGATCGCCGAGGCGGCCCGCACCGGCCCGGCCACCACCGTGCTGTCCGGCGTCTCGTCGGGCCTGGAGAGCTCGGTGTGGGCCGTGGTCGCCATCGCCGCCGCCCTGGGCGTGGCCATCGGCCTGGGCGAGGGGAACATCCAGTTCTCCTTCTACCTGGTGGCCCTCACCGGCATGGGCATGCTGGCCACCACCGGCGTCGTGGTCTCGGAGGACACCTTCGGCCCGGTGGCCGACAACGCGGCGGGCATCGCCGAGATGTCGGGCGAGTTCGAGGGCGAGCCCCAGCGGATCATGGTGAGCCTCGACGCCGTGGGCAACACCACCAAGGCCGTCACCAAGGGCTTCGCCATCGGCTCGGCCGTCATCGCCGCCGTGGCCCTGTTCGCCAGCTTCATCGAGACCATCGGCTCCGAGCTCGGGATCGAGGACGTGGGGTCGGCGCTGTTCCGCAACCCGCTCACCCAGATCAACGTGGCCGACCCCAAGACCTTCATCGGCCTGCTGATCGGGGGGTCGGTGCCGTTCCTGTTCAGCGCCCTGGCCATCCGGGCGGTGGGCCGCACCGCCGGCACCGTGGTCCAGGAGGTCCGCCGCCAGTTCGCCGACGGCAAGATCATGGCCGGCACCAAGCGCCCCGACTACGGCCCCGTCATCGACATCTGCACGGCGGCCTCCCTGCGGGAGCTGGCCACCCCGGCCCTGCTGGCCGTGCTGACCCCGGTGATCATCGGCTTCGGCATCAACTTCTACGCCCTGGGGGCCTTCCTGGCCGCCGTCATCGTCACCGGCCAGCTCATGGCCAACTTCCTGTCCAACTCGGGCGGCGCCTGGGACAACGCCAAGAAGTACATCGAGGACGGCCACGAGGGCGGCAAGGGATCGGAGGCCCACAAGGCGGCCGTCATCGGCGACACGGTGGGCGACCCGTTCAAGGACACGGCCGGCCCGGCGCTGAACCCGCTGATCAAGGTGATGAACCTGGTGTCGCTGCTGATCCTGCCGGCGGTGATCAACCTCCAGGACAACGACGCCGCCCGCTACACGGTGGCGGCACTCGCCCTGGTCGTCCTGGCCGGCGCCATCGCCTTCTCCAAGCGCCGGTCGGGCGGCATCTCGGCCTCCTCGGAGGCGGCGGCCGTCGCCGTCGGGTCGGCGCCCGGCCACGCCGTCGACGGCGGCGACCCGCCGTTGAAGCTGGCCGTCGACGCCCTCGACCGGTGGATCTACGACCTGGGCGACGAGGACGCCGACCTGCGGGCCCAGCTGCGAGCCGCCCGGTCGGCCCTGGGCGCCGGCGGCGACGGCGCCGAGGGCCGGGCCCCGTCCCGCACGTGAGGCCGGCGGGCGCGGACGGCGGGGGGACTCAGGAGTCCGTCGTCGATCGATGCTCCTCCCGGGCCCGGCGCAGCTCCAGCGCCACCGGCACCAGCGAGCAGGCCACGATCACCGCGATCACCGGGAGGAGGTACTTGTCGATGTCGATGGCCTCGCCCAGGGCGAAGCCGAGTGAGGTGACGCCGACGCCCCACACGAACCCCCCCACCACGTTGTAGGTGACGAAGGTGCGGTAGCGCATGGAGCCGGCCCCGGCCACGATGGGGGCGAAGGTGCGGACGATGGGAACGAACCGGGCCAGTACGATGGTGCGGGGCCCGTGCTCGTCGAAGTAGCGCTGGGCCTTCTCCAGGTAGGCCTGCTTGAAGAACCGGGAGTCGGGGCGGCGGAACAGCGCCGGGCCGGCCCGGTTGCCGAAGGCGTAGCCGACCTGGTCGCCGGCCACGGCGGCGATGAACACGCCGGGGAGGATGACGGGAAGGCTCAGCTTGCCGGCCGCCGCGAACACCCCGGCGGTGAAGAGGAGCGAGTCTCCGGGAAGGAAGAAGCCGATGAGCAGCCCCGACTCGGCGAACACGACCAGGAGCAACCCGATGGTGCCGAACGCCTCGAGGAGCCGGTCGGGGTGCACGAAGTCCATCGGCGGAGGCTACAGGGGCTCCTGCCGGCCACCGCCGCCCCGCCGCCACCCGTTCGTTTGACATCCGCACCGGCTCCGCCCAACCTTCTGCCGTCATGACCAAGCCCCTCGTGATCGTCGAGTCCCCGGCCAAGGCGAAGACCATCGCCGGCTACCTGGGCCCCGGCTTCGTGGTCGAGTCGTCCGTGGGCCACGTCCGCGACCTCCCCGACGACCCCTCCGAGATCCCCGCCGCCTACCGGGGCGAGCCGTGGGCCCGCCTGGGGATCGACGTGGACAACGACTTCAAGCCCCTCTACGTGGTGTCGAGCCGCAAGAAGGACGTGGTCAAGCGCCTCAAGGCGCTGCTGAAGGACGCCAGCGAGCTGTACCTGGCCACCGACGAGGACCGTGAGGGCGAGTCCATCGCCTGGCACCTGCGGGAGGTGCTCTCGCCCCGCATCCCGGTCAAGCGCATGGTGTTCCACGAGATCACCGCGCCGGCCATCCGCCGGGCGGTGGAGGAGACCCGCGACCTGGACATGCCCCTGGTGGACGCCCAGGAGACCCGCCGGCTGCTCGACCGGCTCTACGGCTTCGAGGTCTCGCCCGTCCTCTGGCGGCGGATCAAGCCCCGGCTGTCCGCCGGGCGGGTGCAGAGCGTCGCCACCCGGATGATCGTGGAGCGGGAGCGGGAGCGCATGCGGTTCCGCGCCGCCGGGTGGTGGGACCTGGAGGCGGCCTTCACCGCCGGGCCCAGCGCCCCGTTCAGCGCCGCCCTCGTCGCCCTCGACGGCCGCCGGCTGGCCACGGGCAAGGACTTCACCCAGGCCGGCGAGCTGAAGGCCGGCGCCGACGTGGCCCGCCTCGACGAGGGGGCGGCCCGGGCCCTGGCCGGCCGGCTGGCCGACGCCGCCTTCGCCGTCCGGTCGGTGGAGGAGAAGCCGTACCGCCGCTCGCCCTACGCCCCGTTCATGACCTCGACGCTCCAGCAGGAGGCCGGCCGCCAGCTGCGGTTCGACTCCCGGCGCACCATGCAGGTGGCCCAGCGCCTGTACGAGAACGGGTTCATCACCTACATGCGCACCGACAGCACCAGCCTGTCGGAGGCGGCGGTGTCCGCCGCCCGCCGCCAGGCCGCCGCCCTGTACGGCCCCGGCTACGTCCCCGACAGGCCCCGCCAGTACGCCCGCAAGGTGAAGAACGCCCAGGAGGCCCACGAGGCCATCCGCCCGGCGGGCGACGACTTCCGCACGCCCGACCAGGTCGCCGGCGCCCTGGGGCGCGACGAGCTGCGACTCTACGAGCTGATCTGGAAGCGCACGGTGGCGTCGCAGATGGCCGACGCGGTGGGCAGCACGGTGCAGGTCCGCATCGGCGCCGCCTCGTCGGCCGGCGAGGACGTCGAGCTGGCCACGAGCGGCAAGGTCATCACCTTCCCCGGGTTCTTCCGGGCCTACGTCGAGGGGTCCGACGACCCCGAGGCCGTCCTCGAGGACCGGGAGGTGCGCCTGCCGCCGCTGGCGGCGGGCGACCCGCTCGAGCTGCGCGGGCTGGAGCCCAGGTCCCACACCACCCAGCCGCCGCCCCGCTACACCGAGGCCTCGCTGGTGAAGGCCCTGGAGGAGCGGGGGGTGGGGCGCCCGTCCACCTACGCCACCATCATCTCCACCATCCAGGAGCGGGGCTACGCCTGGAAGCGGGGCCAGGCCCTGGTCCCCACGTTCACCGCCTTCGCGGTGGTCAACCTGCTGGAGCAGCACTTCGAGCAGCTCGTCGACTACGACTTCACGGCCCGGCTGGAGGACGAGCTGGACGAGATCGCCGCCCGCCGCCAGGAACGGGTGCCGTGGCTGGCCCGCTTCTACTTCGGCGGCGACGGGCCCGGCCTCAAGGCGCTGGTGGCCGAGCGCCTCGACCAGATCGACCCCCGGGCCATCAACTCCATCCCCATCGGCGTTGACGACGAGGGCCGCGAGATCGTGGTGCGGGTGGGGCGGTACGGGCCCTACCTCCAGCGGGGCGACGACCGGGCCGCCGTGCCCGACGACCTGGCGCCCGACGAGCTCACCCCGCAGCGGGCGGCCGAGCTGCTCGACGCGCCCCGTGGGGAGCGGGTGGTGGGGAACGACCCGGCCTCCGGCCTGCCGGTGATCGTCAAGGCCGGGCGCTTCGGGCCCTACGTGCAGCTGGGCGAGGCCAACGGGTCGGGCGCCGGGGGGAGCGGGAAGGCCGCCCGGCCGCCCACCGCCTCGCTGTTCAGGACGATGGCCCCCGAGTCGGTCACCCTCGACGACGCCCTGCGCCTCCTCACCCTCCCCCGGGTGGTGGGGGTCGACCCGTCGTCGGGCGAGGAGATCGTCGCCGCCAACGGCCGCTACGGCCCCTACCTCAAGAAGGGGGCGGACAGCCGCAGCCTGTCGTCGGAGGAGCAGCTGTTCACCGTGACGCTGGAGGAGGCGCTGGCCATCTACGCCCAGCCCAAGCAGCGGCGGGGCCAGGCCGCGGCGGCCGGCCCCCTGCGCGAGCTGGGCCCCGACCCGGCGACGGGCGCCCCCATGGTCGTCAAGGACGGCCGGTTCGGCCCCTACATCACCGACGGCGAGTGCAACGTCACCGTCCCCCGGGGCGAGTCGGTGGAGGAGATCAGCCCCGAGCGGGCGGCCGAGCTGCTGGCCGACAAGCGGGCCAGGGGGCCGGCGCCCAAGAAGGCCAGGCG
>JBOGHR010000413.1:0-14320 GCA_050744905.1 Acidimicrobiales bacterium | reverse complement strand
GATCAACGCCGCCTGCGAGTCCGCCCGCCAACGCGGCCTGAAACAGCTCGGCCCCACCCACCAGCGGGCCTTCGCCTCCCGCTACGACGCCCTCGTCGCAGATGGCCTGGCCGCCAATCCCACCCCGTCGAAGCGCGACGATGTTGAGGATCACGTGAGCATGTAGGAACCACAGCTTCAAGCTCATCGCCCGGTCCCGCACCGTGTTCGGCGAGCGCTCCAACCCGGACAAGAACGCGAGGAAGCTCTCGATCGGCTCGACCGGGCTGCCGCGCTCGTCGACCACGGTCCACGACACGGCGTCGGTCATCGGCATGACCACTCGCTGCACGCGCACCTCTGCCTCCTATCGAACATCTGTTCGTAGAAGTAGTACGCCGGACGAGCACAGGAATCAAGACCTTGGCGACGCGCTCCAGAGTTCGCGTAGCCAACGGGCCAGATCCATCTCGTTGGCTACGTCAACGACACGCTTCCGAGGTCCAGAGTTCCGGCGCTATTTGGCGCGGGTCCCAGCTACCCGCCACATCCGATCGCCCGCCAGCCGCGCACAGCAGACAGGACCGAGACCGCGGCCACGGCTCTCGGTCGACGTGAGCCGGCGCCCGCACAGGCCGCAGACCCGGCGCTCCCGGCCGTAGCGGGCGGCCGCAGCCAGGGGATCGGCGACGACCGCCGCCACAAGCTCGGCCAGCAGACCACGATATGACCCACCCGGACGCTGGTAACCGCGCGCTCGTAGGTCGTCGCCGACCTCCTGGTCGACAAGGACCCATCCGGTTCGGGGCCCCGCCGCCACCCGGGCGAAGCGCAGGAAGGTGATGCCGCCGCTGAGGTTCTCTACGGCGTAGGCGCCGTCGGGCATCCCGGCGACGTCCACCTGTCTGCTCGGCCCCTGGTGCAGCACGTCAGCCCGCAGGCAGTTGAGGACGCCGACGGTCTGGGGACACGTTCAACGGCCACCAGCGGGGATAGAGCTGCCCCGCACCACCGCGGGCCAGATCGCGGTGGGTGTCGAGGTGGAGCCGGCCGGCGGACTTGTCATCGGGGACCTGCTCTTCTTCCGAGGCGGTCGACCGACGCACGACCTCGGTCACGTGGCCATCTACGCCGGAGATGGCCTGATGGTCATCGCGCCGCGGACCGGCGACGTGGTGTCTCTTCGGCCCGTGCCCGAGGGCAAGGTGCAAGCCGCTCGCCGGGTGGCGGCCGGCCCCGACCGCCGCCCAGGTTCTTGACCGTGGCGGCACCCGCTGACCGGCTGCCCGACGGCCCATCAACGCGGATGATCAGCTTGTTTGGGTGCCCTCGCTGAGCCTTGCACCGACCCGCGGAAGCGGGCGCCCGCTCAGCCAGTAGTGCTCGAAGGCGGCGGCCTGTGCGTTGGCGAAGCCGGATTGCTCGACGAGCATGGTCACGGGAAAGCCGCTGTCGTGGACGGTTGGGTCGTCGATCGCGAGCAATGCCACCTGCCGATCGACGACGAGTAACTTGATCGGGAGCTCGTCGACGACGCGTCCTTCGACACCCGCCTCCTGGTAGAGCTCGACCGACGCTCGAAAGGCGTCAGCTTCCGGATCCTCGACCTGGGCCGCTTGGTACAGCACCCGCATGGTGACCCCCCGAGCGAGCATTCGCATCGCCGCCGCATTGGTCGTTCGGGCGACAGTCGAGTACGGGGGCCGGTTGAACACCAGGACCTCGAACTCTGCTTGGGCCAGGAGACGCTCGTGGTGCTGGCGTACCTCCTGCGGACATGTCAGAAGGTGGACGAAGGGCAGCGGTACCAAGGGCGCTTCGGGGACGGACTCCGCCAGCTTGTCACGCAGACGAGCAGCTCGGGCCCGATGCTGTTCGAGGCGTGCCTCCTGCGCGGCCGTGAGTGCCGTGTGGAGTCGATCGAAGATCTTGTCCCGTCCGGGACTGGCCCACAGGGCCGGGCCTTCCCCGGGAACGCGCAGCACGATCCCCTTGTCCTGCAGCGCTTCGATGACCTGATAGATGCTGGTGCGAGGCACGGCCGCCACCTTGGCCAACTGCGTGCTCTTGGCGGTTCCGAGCTGCAGCAGCGCCAGAGTCACCCTCGCTTCTGACGGGCTCAGGCCCAACTCCTCGAACTCGCGTGCCAGGTCCTGCACAAGCGGGCCGACCGCCGCGTCGCCGCGAACCGATTCCCCCCGCTCGACCTGCCCTTCCGCCATTGGCGTGCCCCCTTCGGGCCGGACCCCACCTGGAGCCTAGAGCACAAAGTGTAGCAGAGACAGATCGACGACAAACGTTGACGTCGGTCGCTAAGCCTGACAGTATGTACGCATCGCGCTTCTGGGGAGGGACGCCGTGTACCGGCATCGCAGAGCAGGACTCGCTTCGGCATTCGCAGTCCTTGCCGTCGTCGTGGGCGCTTCGAGCGGCGCGTTCGCGTGCTCGCCGGCCGCCCACATCCAAAGCGGCGGGACGATCTCGGGTCCTCCTGGCACCCGTGTGCCGATCACCGGCAGCGCCTTCATGGACACCGGGGAGGCCTACGGACCAGTCGAGATCCGCTGGAACAGCCTCACTGGCTCGCAGATCGGCAGCGCCGCCGGGCCCAGCTTCTCGGTGGAGGTCTCGGTGCCGAACGCGACGCCTGGCGTCTACTACATCGTGGCCGTGCAACGGGCACGCGCCGACAACTCGGTGGTCGGCCGGTCATCGCGCGCGTTCGAGGTGACGGGATCGGCCGGTACGGCGCCGGTTCAGCAGGAGCCGACGCCACCGAAGCCGGAGGCCTCGGTGGAGAACAGCCCGTCTCCACAAGCAGCGCCGTCGGGGCCGACGCCCACGCCACCTGCAGCGCAGACACCCTCGAGCCCGGCGTCGCCCGCCGTCGGATCGCCGTCCGCGGCCGGGTCCACAGCCGGCCGGCCCTCGGTGCCGACGCCCACGCCGGCTCCCGTGAGCGCTGGCGCGGTTCGCCCGACCGCGCCTGCAGCGGCGGCTCCCTCGGCTACCGCACAAGCCGGGCCAACCGCTGCGCCCGTCGTCCCCGCGGCTGGAGTGGACCAACCGAACATCGCTTCAGCCCCGTCCCCGGCTGCCGCCGAACCGCAGCCGGCGACCAGCGATGTGCTGCCCCAGGCTGAGTCGTCGGGCTCACCAGGCTCTCCTGACACGGCCGTGCGGGACCTGTCGAGCCTGGAGGGCTCGACGAGCTCGGGTGACGCGCCCAGCTTTGCAGTCGGCGTGGGCCTGCTTTCGGTCGGACTTCTCGTCGTCCTCGCCAGCTTCGCGGTGGCGACGGCCCGCAGGCGCAAGGTCACAGCCCACTAGCTTCGCGGCGAAACGATCCGCCTCCACCTCGGAATGCCCGACACGGTGGGTGGGCGACGCGGTCGGCACGCCACGCGGACCGACGTCGCAAGCGGATCTATAGCGGGACTGCCCCCGAGTGCAACCAGAACTGAGACGCATGTCGCGTCTACTAGGCGGAGGAGCGAAATGTCGGCCAGGAGACTGATTCAGTGGGGGATGGCCGCGGTGTTCCTGCCGACGGCTTTGCTCGTACCGGTGGCGATTCGTACCGCCGTGGCACCTTCAGGATCCGGCGTGGCCGAGAAGCAGCAGGTCGCCCAGGCCTATGCCAAGCTTCCGCTGCGCTTCGAGGCCAATAGCGGCCAGACCGACGCCGACGTGAGGTTCGTGGCGCGTGCCGGTGGCGCCAATGTGTTTCTGGTCGACGATGGCGCCTTACTGTCCCTTCCAGGCGCATCGGGCGCTTCGGGTGGAGGACCGGTTCGCATGCGCCCGCTGCGCGCTCGAGCGGGAACAACGCCCGAAGGCATCGACCGCCTTCCCGGCGTCTCCAATTACCTGCTCGGCAACGACCCGGCGGGCTGGCATCGGGGCGTGCCCGGTTACGCCGGCGTCCGGTACCGCGAGGTATACCCAGGGATAGACCTCGTGTTCCATGGAGGAGGCGGGGAACTCGAGTACGACTTCGTGGTGGCAGCCGGCGCTGATCCCGCGAAGATCGCGCTCGGCTTCGAGGGCGCGAGCTCGGTGACGCTGGATGGCGACGGTGGCCTGGTGCTGGCGACCTCAGCGGGCGAGATCCGCCAGCGCAAGCCTTTGTTGTACCAGGACCTGGGTGGCGTCCGTCGGCCGGTCGACGGCGGGTTCGTGCAGTCCGGGCCCGAGGCTGTGACGTTCCGCGTTGGCCACTACGACCGCAGCGTCCCGTTGGTCATCGACCCGGTGCTTTCGTTCGCCACCCTTCTCGGGGGCAGCGGCGAGGAGACCGGTTCAGGCCTCGAGGTCGACGAGTCCGGGAACCCGTATGTCGCCGGGACCACCACGTCGCTCGACTTCCCGACGACGCCGGGTGCGCTCGACGCCACCTGCGGCAACGGGACACCCTCGACCTGCGGCGGCAACGCCTACGTGACGAAGCTGACCCGGGACGGCTCGGCGGTCGTCTACTCCACCTACATCGGCGGGACGGGTACCGATCGTGGAAAGAGCGTGGCGGTTGACGAGACGGGATCTGCCGTGGACTACGGGGACACCCGCTCGCTGGACTTCCCCACGACGGACAACGCCTTCGACCGTACGTGCGGCAACCCCGGAGACGCGAATTGCCTCGACGTGTTCGTCGCCAAGCTGACGAAAGACGGCTCGAGTCTCGTCTACTCGACCTTCGTGGGAGGCGGCAGCGACGACTTCGCCGGTCGTTCCGGTGACACGCTCGACACCTTCGGGGGTCATGGCGTCGACGTGACCACGCGGGGCGGAGGCTTTCCGTCCGGAGCCATCTGGCTCACGGGCACGACCACCTCCGCGGACTTCCCCGCGTCTGCTGGGATACCGGGCTTCCAGTCGAGGGGTTTTGATCTCAGCTGCGGAACCGGGCTCGATCCGGCCACGGGTCTTCCCGACGGCAGCTGCAACCGTGACGCCCACTTCACCGATGGGTCGACGTCGGTGGGATCGACGACGCTCGTGTCCGCATCGGCGAGGTTTACGCCCTCCGACGTCGAGCGGCCCATCACCGGTGAGGGCATCCCGACCGGAACCGTCATCGCTTCACTGGTCGATCAGACCACGGTCGTCTTGTCCGCTGCCGCCACGGCCGACTCCTCCGCGGCGTCGTTCACCCTCGTCGGACGCAACGAAGCGCAGCCGGACGCCTTCGTGATGTGGATCCGCTGGGAGCTATCCGGCGCTGAGTCGCTGAGGTACTCGACCTACCTCGGGGGGGGACTCGCCGACTTCGGCTACGGACTGAGCCTCTACTATGAGTCGCTCAACGGGACCGGGGTGCCGGTGGTCACGGGTTCGACCGCGGGACTGGGTTTTCCGACCTCGCCCGGGGCCTACGACCGAACCTGCGGAGCCCAAAGCGATCCGTCTGCGGCCTGCCCCGGGGGCTCCGACGCCTTCGTGGCCAGCGGATTTGGGACTCAGCCCCCGTCGGTTTCAACGTACCTCGGCGGCTCGGGGGACGATGCGGGACTGGCCGTGGCCGCGGATGTGACCGGGACCCTTTACGTCACGGGCACGACGTCGTCGCCGGGGTTTCCCACCCGAAATGCGTTTCAGGCCGAGCTGGCCGGTCGCTCGAGCGCCTTCGTGACCAAGCTCGTGCCTGATGCCAGCGCCATCATCTTCTCGACCTTCCTCGGCGGCAGCGGCAACCGTCGGGGAAACCTCGGTGGCAGCACCTACGGGAACGGCATCGCGGTTGACCAGAACCGAAACGTCTTCGTGTCCGGGACCACAGGCACCGACGACTTCCCGACGCTTGATCCGGTGCAGTCATTCGCAGGCCACGGGACCGATGCCTTCCTCACAAAGTTCGCCCCGAGCGGTTCGTCGGTTCACTTCTCCACGCCGCTCGGCGGCGCCGGCGACGAGTCGGGCGGCATGGTGTCGCTGGACGCGGCGGGCATCGCCCACGTCGTGGGTACGACCAGCGATGCGTCGACGTTCCCCCGACCCCCGGGCTCCACCCGATCAGGACCGGGTGGGGCGAGCGAGGCCTTCGTGGTAAGGCTGGGACCGGGCACGATGCCGGTTGTGGCGAGCGTCAGCCCTCCTGGTGGCTCGACCCTCGGTGGAACTCCCGTGGTGATCGCAGGTTCCGGTCTGGCCGGGGTCACGCAGGTGCGGTTCGGAGAGACGCCTGCAATCAACTTCACGGTGAGTTCCGACTCCCGGATCGTGGCGACAAGTCCGCCGCGCGAAGGCGCCACCGTCGACGCGCTCACGGTGTCGGTCACGGTCAGCTCACCCCAGGGGACCTCGTTCACGGCCGTCCCGTTCGTGTACGGCGAAGGAGCCTTTCATGCCACGGCGAGCTGCCTTCGGGTCTGTCCGGAGGGCGGCGCCATGGTCACGCTCCCGAACGGCAAGGTGCTCTACGCCTCCGGGCGCAACAGCCAGCTGTTCGATCCGGTCACTGCGACCTGGAGTGTTACGGGTTCACCAGGGGAGCTCGAGCCGCAATCGTTGACGCTGCTACCTTCGGGGCCGGCGTCGGCCTGCGGGAACAACTGTGGCAAAGTCCTGGCGACGGCAGGAGCCACCGCTGCGCTCTACGACCCGGCGACAGGAGCATGGACACCCACCGGTTCCATGAGCGTGCCTCGGGTCGCCCACACCATGACGTTGCTTCCGAACGGCAAGGTGCTCGCGGCCGGCGGTTGTCCCAACGGCTTCTGCGTGTTCGATTTCGGCACTACCGAGCAGAGCGCTGAGCTGTACGACCCACTTACAGGAACATGGGCGACCACTGGATCGATGACCGAGCCACGGTGGCTTCACGGCGCCACGCTGATCGACCCCGCCGTCGGGAACTGCGGATCCAACTGCGGCAAGGTTCTCGTGGCGTTCGGTGCAGGGGAGGGAAGTGGTTTCGGCGAGTCGGTGGCGACCGCTGAACTGTACGACCCGAGCACCGGCACCTGGGAGGCGACCGGCTCGTCGCTGGGGACCGGCCGCATCAGGTACGACGCCCTGCAGCTGGGCGATGGCCGGGTGGTGACGTTCGGCGGGGAGGGCGCCTTCGCCTTTGGCGCCCCGCTCGACTCCATGGAGGTCTACGACCCGGTGAGCGAGACGTGGGCCTTGAACAGCATCATGAACTCTCCACGTAGCAATCCCAGGGCGACGCTCCTGCCCAGCGGCAAGATCCTCGTCGTCGGTCCGAGTGGCCCCACGCCGGCGGACACGGCTGAGATCTGGAACCCGGTCGACAACAGGTGGCGCTCGGCCACGACGAGTGCCGTCGCATCGCGCCATAGCCCCATCGGAGTCGCCCTTCTGCCAACCGGTCCCGTCTCAGCCTGCGGCTCGAACTGCGGCAAGGTCCTCGTCGCAGGTGGTCGGGGCATCACCGGGGGCGACCCGCTCCTCGGCGGGGCCGAGCTCTACACGCCCCAGGCGGAGATCTCGGCAATCACACCGGTGAGTGGACCGAGCACCGGTGGCACCGCCGTCACCATCACCGGGACCGGGCTCGCTTCGGTGAACGCGTTCCCGCCCTACACCGGTGTCCGGTTCGGCGCCTCGGAGGCGACCGGCGTCGCGCCCGATGCGCTCACGCCCGACACCAAGCTGATGGTCACCAGCCCGCCGGGAGCGGCAGGCGCTGTCGACGTGAGGGTCACGAACTTGTCCGGGCTCTCACCCGCCTCGGCATCCTCACGCTTCAGCTTCCAGTCGCCGCAAACGACGACGACGACCGGGCCAGGCACCGGGGGCTCGGGCACCGGGGGCTCGGGCACCGGAACGACAGGCACCGGTACTGGGACAGACACCGGCGGCGCCGGCGGGACAGGCACCGGCGTCGCCGGCGGGACAGGCACCGGCGTCGCCAGTCTGCTCACCGGGTACCGGCTGGCTGCCGCCGACGGAGGGGTCTTCGCTTTCGGCAACCTGGCCTTCCTGGGCTCGACGGGCGGCATCAAGCTCGCATCGCCGGTTGTGGGAATGGCGGCGACACCGTCCAAGAACGGCTATTGGATGGTGGCGGCCGATGGGGGGGTGTTCGCCTTCGGCGACGCCAAGTTCTTCGGCTCTACCGGCGGCATCAAGCTGACTTCGCCGGTCGTCGGCATGGCCGCCACCCCATCGGGCAACGGATATTGGCTGGTGGCCGCGGACGGCGGCATCTTCGCCTTCGGCGACGCCAAGTTCTTCGGCTCCACCGGTGCCATCAAGCTGGCTCAACCGGCCGTCGGGATGGCACGGACGCCTTCGGGCAACGGTTACTGGCTGGTGGCGAAGGACGGCGGCATCTTCGCCTTCGGCGACGCCAGGTTCTTCGGCTCCACCGGAGCGTTGAGGTTGGCCCAGCCGGTGGTGGGAATGGACGCCAATCCTTCCGGAGCCGGCTACCGACTGGTGGCGGCAGACGGTGGGGTCTTCGCCTTCGGCGACGCCGGGTTCTTCGGCTCCACCGGCGCATTGACGTTGGCCCAGTCCATGGTGGGAATGGCCGGCACACCCAGTGGCAAGGGCTACGTGCTGGTGGCCCGCGACGGCGGCATCTTCGCCTTCGGCGACGCGGGGTTCTTCGGTTCCACCGGGGCGTTGAGGCTGGCCCAGCCGGTGGTGGCCATCGCCGGGGGCTGAGAGGCTCCAGGAGCTGAGCGGGCGCCGCCACGACCGGCGGCGCCCGCCTGGCGCTTCACCCAGCGAACAGGAGCGGTGATGGCCGACCAGCGTGGAAGGTTCCCCCGGGCCAAGAAGCCGAAGGCCGGCCTGCTGGCCGCCATCGTCATCCTGGTCCTCCTCGTCGGCTACGCGGGGGTGGTGGCCAACTCCCGGCCCGACGTGGACGGGCGCGAGCTGGCCATCTCGACCTTCGTGCAGTTGGCCGAGGAGGGTCGCATCCTTGAGGCCCGCATCCTCGATCAGGACGCCTTCGTGGTCGGCACCTACCGGCGAGCCGACGCGACGGAGGCGACCTTCAACACTCCCTACCTGCGGGACGGGAACTCTCGAGAGCGCCTGCTGACCGTGCTGTTCGCCGCCAAGGTGCCCACCACCATCGACCAGCAGTTCTCCAAGCGTCTGCTCTACCCGGCCACCCTGCTGCTACCGGCGCTGATCGTTGTCGTGATCTTCGTCTACATGATCGTGTCCTACAGCCGCGGCTCGGGCCTGTTCGCGGTGCGCAGCGGGGCGCGGCGCCTGGATGCCGCCGGGGCCACGGCCCGCTTCGCCGACGTGGCCGGCCAGGAAGCGGCCATCACCGAGCTGGCGGAGATCAAGGACTTCTTGTCCGACCCGGCCCGCTTCGCCGAGCTCGGGGCGGTGGTGCCGAAGGGCATCTTGTTGTTCGGTCCCCCTGGGTGCGGAAAGACCCTGCTGGCCCGCGCTGTGGCCGGCGAGGCGAGAGCGGCCTTCTACTCGATCTCGGGCTCGGACTTCGTCGAGTTGTACGTGGGGGTGGGCGCGGCCCGGGTGCGGGACCTGTTCAAGGAGGCCCGCGAGCACGCCCCGGCCATCGTGTTCATCGACGAACTGGATTCGGTGGGCCGGCGCCGCAGTGGCGGGGGCCCCGGCGCGGATTCGGGTGAGCAGGAGCAGGCGCTCAACCAGATCCTCACCGAGATGGACGGCTTCTCGCCCACCCAGGGCATCATCGTCATGGGCGCCACCAACCGCCCCGATGTCCTTGATCCGGCGCTGCTGCGCCCGGGCCGTTTCGACCGCACCATCGGCCTGGAGCGCCCAGACGAGGCCGGCCGCCTGGCCATCCTGTCGGTGCACGCCAAAGCGAAGCCCCTCGAGCCCGCCGTCGACCTGGCGGCGCTGGCCCGAAAGGCGGTGGGCCTGTCGGGCGCCGACCTGGCCGCGGTGATGAACGAAGGGGCCCTGCTGGCGGCCAGGGCGACCAAGCACCGCATCACTCAGGTGGAGTTGGACCAAGCCCTGGGCCGCATCCTGGAGGCGCCGGAGCGCCAGCGCCGTCTGTCAATGCGGGGCCGCAGCTTCGGGCGCAGCACCGGGGAGCGGGAACGGGTCAGCTTCTCGGATGTGGCGGGGGTGGACGACGCGCTGGTGGAGCTGGCCGAGGTCAGCGAGTACCTGGCCGAGCCCGACCGCTTCGTGGCCATGGGGGCCCGCCCGCCCCGGGGCTTCTTGCTGGTGGGCCCGCCAGGGTGCGGCAAGACGCTGCTGGCGCGGGCCGTGGCCTCAGAGGCCAACGCCGCCTTCTTCTCGGTAGCGGCCACCGAGTTCGTGGAGATCTACGCCGGCGAGGGGGCGGGGCGGGTCCGGGACCTGTTCGCCGAGGCCAGGGCCCTGGCCCCGGCCATCGTGTTTCTCGACGAGATCGACGCGGTGGGGGCCAAGCGGGGGACGTCGGTGGACGGCCACCGCGAGCGCGAGCAGACCCTCAATCAGATACTGGTGGAGCTGGACGGCTTTGAGGCGCGCACCGGCGTCATCGTCATGGCCGCCTCGAACCGCCCCGAGATCCTCGATCCCGCGCTGGTCCGGCCCGGGCGCTTCGACCGCACCGTCACCATCAGCCTGCCCACCCGGGAAGCCCGACGGGCCATCCTGGCCGTCCACGCCAAGGGCAAGCGACTGGGTCCCGACCTCGACCTCGACGCCTTGGCCGGCATGACGCAGGGTCTGTCGGGCGCCGACCTGGCCAACGTCATGAACGAAGCTGCCCTGCTGGCCACTCGCCGGCGTCTTGCCGCCATCTCCATGGCCGTGGCCGAGGAGGCGGTGGAGCGGGCCGCGGTGGGCGTGAGTCGGGCGCGTCGCCTGAGCGAGCAGGACCGCCGCGTGATCGCCTACCACGAGGGGGGCCACGCCTTGGTGGGCCTGGCGCTGCCTGGCGCGGCCACGCCCCGCAAGGTATCCATCGTGGCCCGGGGTCGGGCATTGGGGGCGACGTGGCACGACGAGGGCGACCATGTTCTTCACGGCAAGGCCATGCTGATCGACCGCATGGCGGGCCTTCTCGGCGGCCGAGCGGCAGAGGAGGTGGTCTTCGGCGAGGCTGTATCCGGCGCCGCTGACGACCTGACGCGCGTTAACGACCTTGCCCGCCAGATGGTGTGCGAGCTCGGCATGGGCGGGAGCGAGTCACTGGCCCAGCGAGTCTTTGACGACGGCATCGGCTCCGATGGGACAGTCCGGCCCTACTCACAAGAGTCGGCCCGGCTCATCGACGCTGAGATCAGCCAGCTCATCCAGGACGCCTACCAGCGTGCACGGGTGGTCGTCAGTTCCTCCCGTTCAGCACTCGATCGGGTTGCCAACGCCCTGCTCGAGCGAGAGGTCCTCACGATCGAGGAGCTCCAGCGCCTGATCGAGGGGAGTGCAGCGGCCAGCAAGACCACGGCGGCGGGCGGCGACGGCCGGAGCGATGGGCGTCGCCATTGACCGATCTGGACGAGCCCGGCGAGCCTCCGCCCTCACCAGGAGACCCAATCGCACCGGGTCAGGATGCGCCCCCGCCGAAGCCGACCGAACCGCTGCCCCCGCCCGACCCTAGCGAAGCACCAGGAGGGCCAGGAGGCGGCCCCGACTTCGGCATGCACGTGCCGCCATACTCCCGACGAGCCCGCCGTCGCCGGCGGCGGCGTCGGCTGATCGTCGAAACGGGCGAGGCCGGCCAGCCAAGCCGAAAGGGCAACGATAACCGCCGCCCTTCGAGAGTCGGCGCGGTCCATGAGCCCATCCCCCTCAAGATGCTGGGTACCGGCCTGGTCGTTGTCGCCATCGGTCTGCTCGTGCTGGCGTCCTCCGCGAGCGGAGGGACCCCTGCGGCTGTGGGGCCGGCCACTGGTATCAACGAGCACGCCGGCGACCCTAGGGATATCACGGCGCACAACTCACCGGAGTTGGTCCGCAACCCCGTCGACCCCGCCAACTTTGTCGTGGCCA
The DNA here is from genome assembly GCA_050744905.1 of Acidimicrobiales bacterium. Taxonomy (GTDB): domain Bacteria; phylum Actinomycetota; class Acidimicrobiia; order Acidimicrobiales; genus DATLFN01. Next base: position 2,428 of record JBOGHR010000413.1, on the reverse strand, counting down.
GCCGCATCGACCTGCCCCGCTACTCTTGCGCGTTGCACGCCTCCTTCGACGGTGGTGCAACGTGGGAGGCGGCCTCGATCCCGTTTCCAGCTGGTGAGGAGGATCCTCCCAGATGCTATGCGCCCGACGTCGCTTTCGATTCCGAGGGCGAGTTGTACGCCGTTTTCACGACTCTGGCGGGACTCGGCAACACTCCGAATGCGACCTGGATCACCTCGTCGCACGACGGTGGGCGCACCCTGGCTACACCAACGAAGGCGCTTGGACCACTGGCCTTCCAGTCCAGCCTGACCAGCGATCCGCGGCGAGCGGGCCGGCTGTACCTCTCGTGGCTCCAGGCCACCGAGGTCGCCACGCTCGGGTTCGCCGGTACGGGCAACCCGATCAACATCGCACGATCGGACGACGGCGGAAGGACGTGGCTCGAGCCCATCCGCGTCAGTCCGCCATATCGCCAACGGGTCGTGGCTCCGTCCTTCGCTGTCGGTTCTGGTGGCGCCCTCCTCGTCACGTACCTCGATCTCGGTGACGACCGCCTGGATTACGCCGGAGCGCACCTCGGGACCGGCGGAGAGCCCTACGGGGGCACATGGTCCCTCGTGGTGGCTCGGTCCGATGACGGCGGTGGCACATGGACCGAGACGACCGTTGATAGTGAAATCGTGCCGGCTCAGCGGATCGTGGTCTTCATTCCTCCGATGCCGTCGCTGGCCGTCGATGCTGAACGAGGATTGGTCTACGTCGCCTTCGCCGACGCGCGCAGCGGCGATCCTGATGTCCTGCTCTGGAGGTCGTCAGATGGCGGGGCCACCTTCGCACGAGGTCGGCGCGTCAACGACACCGTCGCGAACGATGGAACCTCGCAGTACTTGGCGACCGTCGCAGTGGCACCGACCGGGCGTCTCGATGTCGCCTACTACGACCGCCGCAACGATCGCTCCGACGCAATGAACTCCGTCTCTTTCCAGTCGTCGTTCGATCACGGAAGGAACTTCAAGCCGAGCCTGCGTCTGACTCCCAGGCCGTTCGATTCTCGGGTGGGGTTCGGCAGCGAACGCGGGATGGCCGACCTCGGCAGTCGGTTGGGGTTGGTCTCCACCGACGATCACGCTTTGGCCGTGTGGACCGACACTGGTGCCGGGACAGAAGTGTCCGGGAAGCAGGACCTTCATCGAGCGGTCGTTGCCATCGCAAAGTCTGCGTCGTCTCTTCGAACACCGCTGCGCGTTGCGAGTTGGGCTGTCGTAACGATGGCCGCCCTGGTGCTCGGCGCAGCGCACCGCAAACGACTGAACCGGCCGGGATTCGGTAGAGGCTCGGTGGGGTGAATCTTTCATGTCGCATCAGGCCGAGACGGGCGGTGCCAGCGAACTGCCCGTGTTCGTCTACGTGTGACTTTCGCCCCACCAAGTAGTGATGCTGGTCTGATTCCGCCCGGTGCGGGAATGAGGCCCGCATGTACGCCGGACGTAACGCTCCGTCGTCGACTGGGCGAGGTCTTCTGGCCCGCGCGGTATCCGGCGCGGCTCAGTTCCTTCCCCGAACTCCGCCCGCGGAGCGTTACCTCGCGCCGCCGACGTGCTGTTACCGTGCGGGGAGTGGCTGAGGCTGCTACCGGAGGCGGCCGGCCCGAAGAACGCCCGCGCCGGTGCCCACTCGCTGCCACTGCCCGGCGGCGAGAAGGCTGGTGACGAGAAGCAGCAGCCAGGCTCCGGCCGCAGCCGACGACCTCTTTCTGGTGTGGCCGCTCTGGGCGGCACGACGCCGAACAGCACCTGCACGGTCGGGCCGGAGCGCCAGAGCCTCGATCGATCAGCCGATTCTGGACGACATCCAGATCGTGTGCCAGCGCAACCTGTCATCGGCGATCTGCCAGAACGCATTCGTAGAGCTCCGCGGTCGCCGATGCGATCGCGGGCCAGCTGAAATGCTCGATCACCCGTTCACGACCGAGCTGGCCGAAGTGTCGTGCCCTGGTAGGATCATTTACAAGCTCGTTGATACTCGAAGCCAGACCCCTTGCCAGACGATCAGGATCCCGGGCCGGATTGGCTCCCTCGATGGACGCCACCGGAACGAGGTATCCGGTGACGCCGTCGACGATGATTTCGGGGATGCCGCCGGTGGCGGTAGCCACGACGGGGGCCCCGCACGCCATTGCCTCGACGTTGACGAGGCCGAAGGGCTCGTATAACGACGGGCAGACGAATACCGTGGCATGGCTCATTATCTGGACGACCTCGGATCGAGGCAGCGTTTGACTGATCCAGAACACCCCATCACGCTCCCGGCTGAGTCGGATAAGGGACCACCGCACAATTACTTCGACGCGGAGGCCCGCCGACGAGCTGGCTTTGATGGCGTGAGGTCGTAGTTCCACTCGCCGTGCCAGTCGTGCGGGCTGAGCGGGACGGCGGCGAGTTCGTCG
>JBOGHR010000412.1:0-10407 GCA_050744905.1 Acidimicrobiales bacterium | reverse complement strand
GGTGACGGGCTCGTCGGGGGCGACCACGAGCGGCTTGCCGTGATGGGTCAGCTCCAGGGCCTCGCCCGACCGCACGGCGTAGGTCGCCTCGTCGCCGGTGGCGGTGACCTCGAGGGATCGCCCCCGGTACCACAGGCGGAACCGCAGGCGGGCGATGGCGGAGGGCAGCCGGGGGGCGAAGGCGAGGGCGCCCTCGCGGGCCCGGAACCCCCCGACGCCCGCCACCAGGGCCGACCATCCTCCCGCCAGCGCCGCCAGGTGCAGTCCGTTGCGGGTGTTGTCGTGCAGGTCGTGGAGGTCCACCAGGATGGACTCCCTCAGGTAGTCGTAGGCCAGCCCGACGTGGCCGGTCTCGGCGGCCATGACGGCCTGAGCCGGCGCCGACAGCGACGAGTCCCTCACGGTGAGCGGCTCGTAGTACGCGAAGTTGCGCGCCTTCTGGTCGTCGGAGAAGGCGTCGCCCCGCACGTGCATGGCCAGCACCAGGTCGGCCTGCTTCACCACCTGCTTCCGGTACAGATCGAAGTAGGGGAAGTGCAGGAACAGCGGGTACTGCTCGGGCCCGGTGGCGCCCAGGTCCCAGCGCTCGTAGGAGGTGAACCCCTCGGCCTGGGGGTGCACTCCCAACTCGTCGTCGTAGGGTACGAACATGGCCGCCGCGGCGCGCCGCCAGGCGGCGACCTCGCCGGGGTCGACGTCCAGGGCCTCACCCCGGTCCGGCGTGCGCTCCACGGACTCGGCGGCGGCGCGCAGGTTCTGCTGCGCCATCAGGTTGGTGTACACGTTGTCGTCGCCCAGGGCGCTGTACTCGTCGGGCCCCGTGACGCCCGGGATGCGGAACCGGCCGTGCCGGTCGTGGTGGCCCAGCGAGGACCACAGTCGCGCCGTCTCCACGAGCAGCTCGGTGCCGACCTCGCGCTCGAACTCGACGTCGCCGGTGGCGTCGACGTAGCGGACGACGGCGTCGGCGACGTCGGCGTTCACGTGGAACGCCGCGGTGCCCGCCGGCCAGTAGCCCGAGCACTCCTCGCCGGCGATCGTGCGCCACGGGAAGGTGGCGCCGCCCAGGCCGAGCAACCGGGCGCGCTCGCGCGCCGCCGGCAAGGTCGAGTGGCGCCATCGCAGGGCGTCGGCGGCGGCACCGGGGATGGTGTACATGAGCGCCGGGAGGACGAACATCTCGGTGTCCCAGAAGGCGTGCCCCTCGTAGCCGGTGCCCGTCAGGCCCTTGGCCGGGATGGCCCTCCGCTCCGCCCGGCCCGCCGCCTGCAGCACCTGGAACAGGGCGAAGCGGGCCGCCTGCTCGATCTCCGGATCTCCCTCGACCTCGATGTCGGCCCGGTCCCAGAAGTCGTCGAGGTACTCCCGCTGCTCGGCCACCAGCCGGTCCCAGCCCGTGTGCCGCGCCGCGGTGAGCGCCGCCACCACCTGGTCGCGAAGGGCCTGCCTCGACCGCAGGCTGGACCACCCGTACGCCAGCAGCTTCACGATGCGCAGGCGCTCGCCGGGCCCCAGGACCGTCGTCACCGTCACCCGGCCGACGTCGGGCTCGCACTCGGCGGTCACCGCCGTTCCTTCCGGGCCCTCGACCAGGTGGTCCATGGCGGCCGCCACCCGCAGCCCGCTCCTGGCCGTGCGGTGGACGAGCTCGACCGCCGTGCGCCGACGGCAGCCGTGGCTCTCGGCCACGAGCGGCGCCTCGAGGACCGCCGCGGCCCGCGGGTCGCGCTGGGGCTGGGGCTGGGGCTCGTTGGCGACCAGCTCGGACTGCACCACGACGCGCGCCCCGTCCCCGACCGCCTCCACCTCGTAGCCGATGGCGGCGACGGCGCGCTGGGTGAACGAGACCAGCCGCACCGAGCGGACCCGGGCCACCTGCCCCGCCGGTGACTCCCAGTGCACCTCGCGCCGCAGCGTCCCGGCCCGCAGGTCCAGCACCCGCTCGTGGGCGTGCAGCCGCCCGTAGCGGACGTCGAAGGGCTCGTCGTCCACCAGGAGCCGGAGCAGCTTGCCGTCGGTCACGTTGATCACCGACTGGCCCGACTCGGGGTAGCCGTAGCCCGCCTCGGCGTAGGGAAGCGGGCGCAGCTCGTGCAGCCCGTTGAGGAACGTCCCGGGTACTCCGAACGGCTCGCCCTCGTCGAGGTTGCCCCGCAGGCCGAGGTGGCCGTTGGAGAGGGCGAAGAGGGACTCCGACACCGGCAGGGCGTCGAGGTCGAGCGACCCCTCGCGCACGCACCAGGTCTGGTCGTGGGCCCGGGGCCGGACGATCACCGGCGCTCCAGCAGCTCGGCCAGGTCCCGCACCACGACGTCGGCCCCACGGTCGCGCAGCTCCTCGGCGTGGCCGGTGCGGTCCACGCCCACCACGAACCCGAACCGGCCCGCCCGGCCCGCCTCCACCCCGGCCAGGGCGTCCTCGAACACGGCGGCCGCCGGCGGCTCCACGCCGAGCTGCTCGGCGGCCAGGAGGAAGGTGTCCGGCGCCGGCTTGCCCCGCAGGCCCCGCTCGACCGCCACCACGCCGTCGACGCGGACGTCGAACAGGTCCCCCAGCCCCGCCGACTCCAGCACGGCCGCCGTGTTGGCGCTGGCCGAAACCACCGCCCGGGCCAGGCCGGCCTGGCGCGCCGCGTGGAGGTACCGCACCGAGCCCGGGTACACCTGCACGCCGGCGGTCACGATGCGGTCCAGCACCAGCTCGTTCTTCCGGTTCCCCAGGCCGTGGACGGTCTCCGCTCCCGGCGGGTCGTCGGGCTCGCCCTCGGGGAGGACGATCCCGCGCGAGGCCAGGAAGCTCCGCACGCCGTCGGCGCGCGGCATGCCGTCCACGTAGGCGCGGTAGTCCTGCACCGGGTCGAACGCCACGAACGGCTCGCCCGTGCGCGCCGCCCGCTCCCGCAGGAAGCCGTCGAACATCTCCCTCCACGCGGCGGCGTGGACGAGCGCGGTGCGGGTGAGGACCCCGTCGAGGTCGAACAGGCAGGCGCCGATGGTGCCGGGCAGTCCGAGCACCCGAGGAGGCTAGTGCGTCGACCTCCCGCCGCGGCCCCGGCCGGGCGGCGCGCGGTGGAGGTGGAGGCGGACGCGGTGGAGGCGCAGGCGCTTCGCCTCGAACTTCCGTGATCCGGTCGCCTGTGATCGCTTCCCCACGCACACTGGCCTCATGCGGGGCGTCCGGCTGCGGCCCCGGATGTGGGCGAGCCGGGGGCGGGGGCGCCGGACGGGGGGTCGTCGGGGACTCGGCGCGCACGAACGTGTCCGGGTTGCCGACGCCCGCAGCCTGGCGCCAGGCAGAGTCTGACGGGTCACTCATCTGGTCAGGTTACAACGCTGTGATTCGAACGCGCTAGGCGTCCACGAGTTCCCAGTTGATCTTCTTGCCCAACGCGGCCGCGTAGCGCTCGACGGTCGACAGCTTGGTGTCGATCTCGGCCGACTCGAGGCGAGCGACGGCCGACTGCGAGGTGTGCATCCGGGCCGCGACAACTGTCTGCGAGAGTCCGAGGGCCTCGCGCTCGGCGATGAGATCCTCGAGGAGCTGCCGGCGCCGCATCGCGGCCTCCAAGAGGGCGGGGAACTCGGGGTTCGCCTTGGTGCGCTCTGCGATCATCTCATCCAGGAAGTCCTTGCTGGCCATGACAACCACTATACCATCCGTGAGATCCCTGTGCTGAGATAGCCTTAGGAGTTCGGACGAGCCCGCCGTCGCCGGTCTGCGAGGCGCCGTTCGGCCAGGCGGACCTTCTCCGGCGGCGTCTTCTGGGTCTTCTTGGAGAAGCCGTCCAGCGACAGGAGGATCCGACCGGACTTGCCCTCGTTGGCGAAGAGGACACGGAACGCTTGCCGCTCGCCGTCGGCCCGGACCTCGTAGATGTCACCCTTGAGATGCCGCGCCGAACGAAGGCCCTGCGGTTCGCACAGCGGCCATCGCAGCGAGGACGGCCGCAGCGTCGGCGTCGGACGGACCGACGAGGAACTTGCGGACCGGGCGCTTGCCTGCTGCGGTTCTGTAGTCACGCCAACGCCGCTGAGCCATCACTTCCCTCCGGTTTTTGCCCGCTAGCGGAGCCGCCGAGTCCCGGTGCCAGGAGGCGGAGGCGTACGTGGGCCGGCGGCAGCGTGCCATGGACGAGCAAGGCGTCGCCCGGGGGCATCCGGCGGAGCGCGGCCGGCGGAACGACGGGCACCGTTGCCACGCTCTGCTGTTGGGGTTGTGGTCGGTGAGGGGCGGGTGGAGGTGGGCGTCGCGGTCGTGGCGGAAACGGGGTTGGGTTGGCGGTCGGGGCATGTCGGGCGGGTGTGAGTGGGCTGACAGGCGCGGTTGTTGGAGTCGGTCATCTGGAGGTGTCCTCGGTCGAGGGAACCTGAGAACCGCTGACGGCCGCTTCAAACAGGTGGTCGCCGAGCAGATCGAGCTGGCCGTTGCCAGGCAGGGACCCGGCCGCCGGCCGTCGCCGTCCCGCTGCGGTGGCGGTAGCCGCCATGGGTGCATCGCCCACGGCGTGGTGCGGCCGGGCGTGGTCTTTCCACGCGTGGACCAGCCGCACCTGGCTGAGCCACACCGGGTCCCGTTCCGCCGCCAGCCGACCCATCGCAGCTGTCGTCGTGGAGCGTGCGCACCTCGACGCCGGGGATCGCAGCGAGCACGTAGGCGGACAGGCCGAAGCGGCCGGCGGGACCGTCGTGGCGGGTGTGGCTCACCAGGCCCATCGAGCGCAGCCGGGCGAGGGCTCGCGCCGCCGTCCCCGGGGTCAACCCAAGGTTGTCGGCCACGCGCCTCGTGCTGGTGGTGGCCACCAGGCACCCCTCCTCGTCCGCCTCGGCGTCGAGGGCCACGTCTTCGAGCACGGCCCACGCCATCGGCCCGAGCTGGCGTTGAGCTCCCGGGCCGACAGAGCGACGACCAGGTGCCGCTCGCCGGCCGGCGTCGGGCTGGCGACCACGACTACGGGGCCAGGTGCAGCGACGCCCCAGGCGGAGCGGCGCCATCGGGCGACGCGGACTCGCAGCCCAGCTTGTCCTCCAGCTTGGCCCTGGGCACCCGCAGGCAGTGCCCGATCACGACCACGGGCAGACCGTCGCGGCCGTCGGTCTCGCGCCAGATGCGGGCCTGCTCGTAGGCGGCCGCCCGGCTGATGCGCAGCACCGCGGCGGCCTCCTCGACGGTGAGGACGAGCGGCAGTTCCTCCAGCGTGGTCACCGCCTTCGGATGACGCCGCGGGCCATCGCCGGACTGTTGAACCACACGCATGTAAGTAGATTCGCGCAGACTCTCAGCTTGCGCAAGCGGAGGTGTTGAGTAACGTGCTTGAAAGTTGAGTGTCAAAGAGGAGGACTGCGGTGCGGCGAAGGCGCGAGGGCGAGGTGGTGCTCACCCCCAACCAGGTGGTGGCCTACAACCTGGCCCGGGCCCGGCTCTACCGGAGCTGGACCCAGGAGCAGGCCGGCGAGGCCCTTGCTCCTTACCTGGGGACCAGGTGGTCGGTGGCCAACTTCTCGGCCATCGAGCGCTCCGTCGACGGGGGGCGCATCCGCCAGTTCACCGCCGACGAGCTGTTCGCCCTGTCCCGGGGGTTCGGGCTGCCCATTGGTTTCTTCCTCACCCCGCCGGGCGACGACCCCCGCATGGTCCGCATCGCCACGCCCGACTCCAAGAAGCAGGGCGGCGTCGACTCCATGGAGCTGCTCGATGCCGTGCTCGGCACCGACGAGAGCCTGAAGGTGTGGGAGGACGTGCTGGCCATCGTCGGATGGGCGGCCGGGCACCGGGGCGTGATCATCGACGGGAGGCTGGTGGACAAGGGCCCCGTCGTGCCCGACCAGCTCCCCCGGGCCCGGCGCCTCGCCGCCCTGCGCACGCGGACCCTGTTGCGCGCCGAGTTCGGCGACACGGAGACGGCTCGCTCGGTCCTCAGCCGGCTGGTCGGTCTGCTCGACCAGCTCGACGCCGACGAAGAACCGGAGGCAGAGAAGGCGACCACCGTGCCGCCCAGACAGCGTGCCCGGAAGAAGGCAGCGGAGTAGAGGCTCAGGCCGTGACCCGTTCAGCTGGTGGCGGCCGCGTCGTGCTCTCGGTGAACCTCGACCACCCTCGCTCCGGATACCGTTGACTCGATCGCCTTGATCGCGCTCGCAACTGCCTCGGCGAACTCAGCCGCCTCGCGGTCGAACTCAGCGGTCTGCACTCCCTGGGAGACGCCGAAAGTGGCGTCGTCGCAGCCTGCCTCGAACAGCGCGTTCTGAACGCCGTCGGCCATGACGTCAGCGCCCTCGATGGTGAACGTGAAGCTGAAAACGGTCATGGGCCACCTCCGCTCCCGGACAGGAACCGATGCGGACAGTTTCGCACGCGCTGGCGGAGCCGGTTGGCGTGGTTGCCCGGGCTCTTGGGCGTCGACCAGATGGAGACTCGGCACGGCTCGGGACCCAGGTGGGCGCAGATCATCTCGCCCCAACGATGACCGCTGGCGGTCGGGACGACGGTCCAGCCGTGGTCCTCGGCCGATCGCAACGCGTTCTCGACATCCTTCTTCGGGTGCCGGATCCGGGATGTCACGCGGCCGTCACCGTCACTCCGCGCCGACCTCTTCCATGATCTTCTGCAGCACGTCCGCCGCCACCTTGTCGCCGGTGTCGACGAAGTGGGAGTAGACGTTGAGTGTGGTCGCTGCGCGTGCGTGGCCGAGCCGGCCGGCGACGGACACCGGCACGCCGGCGGTCAGCATGGTCGTCGCCATGAAGTGCCGTAGGTCGTGGAGGCGTACTCCCTCGAGCCCGACGCGATCGCGGGCACGGCGCCAGCGGTGGCTGGTGACGTCCGGCCGCCAGGGTGCGGCGGCGTCGGGCGCGTGGGAGAACACGTAGCCGTCCCGCCGGAGCGCGACACCACAAAACTCCGCTCGCTCCTTCATGCGCTCGTGGTGCGCCTGGAGCACGGCAAGGGTCGAGCCGTCGACGGTCACCCGGTAAGTCCGGTGGGTCTTCGTGCCCTTGACCACGATCCCGTCAGGGCCATCGACGACGGCCCTGGCAAAGGTGAGCGCCCCACTCGACAGGTCGACGTCGCGCCACTGAAGGCCGCACAGCTGCGAGCGCCGGGCGCCGGTCGACACGGCCAGGCGCAGGTACACGTAGAGGTCCGGGTCGTCGGTCGCCACGTCGGCCAGCAGACGGGCCACCCCCTCCGGGGGAGGCGGGGCGAGGTCTGGCTGGATGACCCGCGGCGGCGACGCCGCATCGGCCGGGTTGACGGGGATCCAACCCCACTTCACCGCCTGGGCCAGCGCGGCGTGCAGCACGACGTGGACGCGGCGGATTGCTGCGGGCGACATGAACCTGTCCTTGCGGCCCGGGAGCTTGCGCATGGCGGCGTAGCAGGAGTCGATGTCGGCGGCGCGCAGGCGCTTCAAGGGCACGGCTCCGAGGCGGGGACCGAGGTGATGGCGGATGGCGCTGCGGGTCTGGGTGACGGTGCCCGGTGCCCAGTCGGGTGAAGCGACCTCGAACCAGCGCTCCAGGAGGACCGCCAGCGTGGCCTCGGTGCCCGGCACTCCACGGTCGACCTCGGCGATCATCGACGCGAGCGCCCGCTGCGCTTCCCGCTTGCCGGCACGGACCGTCTTGGTCGTCCAGCGCTTGCGGCCGGTCACCGGATCGCGTCCGACGAAGACTCGCAGCTGCCAACTTTCCGCGCCGCGCTGGCGCATGGTGTTTTGTGGAGCGGACGACGGGATTCGAACCCGCGACCCCAACCTTGGCAAGGTTGTGCTCTACCAGCTGAGCTACGTCCGCAGCGACGGCGAGCCTAGCAGTGGGCCCCGCCGGCTCCCCTACTTGAGCAGGCGGGACAGGCGCCGGTCGGCCAGCGGCCTGCCGCCGGTCTGGCACGTCGGGCAGTACTGGAGCGACTTGGTGGCGAAGGCGACCTGGCGGACGGTGTCGCCGCACTCCGGGCAGGCCTGGCCGGCCCGCCCGTGGACCCGCATCCCGGAGCGCTTCTCGCCCTTGAGCCCGGCCGCCGGCAGGCCGGCGCTGCGGCCCAGGGCGTCGGACAGGACGCCGACCACCGCGCCGTGGAGGCGGGCCACCTCTTCGTCGCTCAGCTTGGCGGCCGGCTTGAACGGCGACAGGCGGGCCAGGTGGAGGGCCTCGTCGGAGTAGGCGTTGCCCACGCCGGCCACGACCGACTGGGTGGTCAGCGCCGCCTTGAGCTGGCCGCCGTGGCCCCGCAGGGCGGCGCCCAGGGCGGCTGCGTCGAGGGCGGGATCGAGGGGGTCGGGGCCCAACCGGGCGATGCCCTCCACGTCCTCCGGCGCCCGCACGACGTAGACCGCCAGGCGCTTCTCGGTGCCCGCCTCGGTCACGTCGAACCCGGCGCCGCCGTCGAGGCCGACGCGCAGGGCGAGCGGGCCCTTGCCGGGCCGGGCGGGGGCGGCAGGCAGCTCGTCGCTCCAGCGGACCCAGCCGCCCCGGGCCAGGTGCAGCACCAGCCACGGCCCCTCGCCGCCCCCGGTGGGGAGGAGGAGGAACTTGCCCCGCCGGGCGCAGCCCTCGACGGTGCGCCCCACGAGGGCGTCGAGGGGCGGGTCGAAGGTCTTGAGGGCGGCGAAGGCCGCCACCTCCACCCGCTCGACGACGCGGCCCCCCGCCCGCTCGGCCAGGAACCGGGCCAGCGCCTCGACCTCGGGGAGCTCGGGCACGCCCGCCTACTCGGCGGCGGCGGGGCGGGCGCCGGCCGGCGCCGGCTCCTCCCCGTCGGCCCCCCGGCCGGTCGACCCGAACCCCCCGGCGCCCCGCTCGCTCGCCGCCAGCTCGTCCACCACGGTGAAGGCGGCCCGCTCCACCCGCTGGATGACCAGCTGGGCGATGCGGTCCCCCCGGCGCACGGCGTACGCCCGGTGCGGGTCGGTGTTGACGAGCAGGACCTTCACCTCGTCCCGGTACCCGGCGTCGATCAGCCCCGGTGCGTTGAGGCAGGTGACGCCGTGGCGGAGGGCCAGACCGCTGCGGGGCTGGACGAAGCCGGCGTAGCCCTCGGGTATGGCGAGGGCGATGCCGGTGGGCACCAGCGCCCGCCCCCCACCGGGGGCCAGCCGGGCGTCCTCCCGGGCCACCAGGTCGGCGCCGGCGTCGCCCGCCCGGGCGTAGGAGGGCAGCGCCAGATGGGGGTCGAGGCGGACCACGGGGACCTCCAGCACGACCACCAGCGTACGATCGGCCGCCGTGCTCGTCTGGATGGACCTGGAGATGACCGGCCTCGACCCGGCCACGTGCGCCATCGTCGAGGTCGCCACCCTGGTCACCGACGACCAGCTGGCGGTGGTGGCCGAAGGCCCCGACCTCGTCGTCGCCTGCCCGCCCGAGCGGCTGGCGGCCATGGACCCCGTCGTCGTCGCCATGCACCGGGCCAGCGGGCTGCTGGAGCGGGTGGCGGCGTCGACCACCACGCTGGAGGAGGCGGGCCGCCGCACGCTGGAGTTCATCAAGGCCCACGTGCCCGAGCCGCGCACCGTCCCGCTCTGCGGCAACTCCATCGGCACCGACCGGCGCTTCCTCGCCGCCCACCTGCCCGAGATCGAGGGGTGGCTGCACTACCGCTCGGTCGACGTCTCGACGGTCAAGGAGCTGTGCCGCCGGTGGTACCCGGAGGCCTTCGCCGCCCTGCCCGAGAAGACCGGCGCCCACCGGGCCCTCGACGACATCCGCGAGAGCGTGGCCGAGCTGCGCCACTACCGGGCCACCATCTTCAGGTAGTGCCTCGACCTCGTTCGTCCGCTTCCCTCACTCCGTTCGGTCGAGTGTTGGATCGTGCTCCGGCGGGCGAGGGGAGCTGGCGCCGCCTGCCCCCTGTCCCTTCCCGGTGCCCGCAGCCGGGGCGGTAGCCCCCGGGCGGCCCGTACACTGCGCCATGCCCGACGAGGAGGACGCCCTGGAGGCCCCCGAGCCGGTCGCGTCGCGGATCGCCGACGAGGGGCTGCGCCTGGCCGAGGACCTCGTCTACGGGCTGGTGGCGCTGACCCTGTTCGCGTCGGCGGTGGTCGTGCTGGGCGACACGGTCTGGGGCCTGGTCACCGAGGTGGGCGACGGCGTCACCGACGCCATGAAGTCGACGCTCGACTCGCTGCTGATCGTGTTCATCCTGGTCGAGCTGCTGAGCGCGGTGCGCACCACGTTGATCGAGCGCCGGCTGCTGGCCGAGCCCTTCCTGCTGGTGGGCATCATCGCCTCCATCAAGGAGGTCGTGGTGGTCGCCGCCTTCGCCGAGGAGGGCCGGGACGTGGGCGAGTCCATGATGGAGGTCGGCGTCCTGGGCGCGGTGGTGGTCGGCCTGGCCCTGGCCACCTTCGTCCTGCGGCGCAAGGAGCGCGAGCCCGAGGAGTGAGCCGGCCGGCGCCGCGCTCAGGGC
>JBOGHR010000411.1:0-1572 GCA_050744905.1 Acidimicrobiales bacterium | reverse complement strand
GCCGGCCGGCACCCGCCGGGCGGGCCGGACCAGGGCGTCCCACTCCCCCGGTGCCCCGGCCTGCTCCAGGAGCAGCACCTCGACCCGGCCGCCGGTCGGCTTGCGCAGCACCAGACGCGAGGGGCGTACCCGGGTCTCGTTGACCACCGCCACGTCGCCCGGTCCGAGCAGGACGGGGAGGTCGGCGACCCGGCGGTGCTCGGGCGGTCCGTCGGGGTCCACGGCCACCAGCAGCCGGGCCGACTCCCGGGGGTCGGCCGGCGCCTGGGCGATGGCCTCGGGAGGCAGGTCGTAGTCGTACTCGGCCATGTCGCCCATCCGGCGGCAGCGTACGCAGGTCCTACCCCTCGTCGAAGAGGACGGCGTCCGCCTGGGGGGCGGCCAGGCCCAGGTGGCGCCAGGCGGCGGGCATGGCCACCCGCCCCCGGGGGGTGCGCTTGAGCATCCCGAGCTGGAGCAGGAAGGGCTCGTACACGTCCTCCAGCGTCTCGGTCTCCTCGCCGATGCTCACCGCCAGCGTGGACAGCCCCACCGGGCCGCCGCCGAACCGGGTGCACAGCGCCGACAGCACGGCCCGGTCGACCTTGTCGAGGCCGAGGTCGTCCACGCCGAACAGGGCGAGGCCGGCGGCAGCCGTCGCCTGGCTGACCACCCCGTCGCGCCGCACCTCGGCGAAGTCCCGCACCCGCTTGAGCAGCCGGTTGGCGATGCGGGGGGTGCCCCGAGAGCGGCGGGCCACCTCGGTGGCCCCGCCCCGGTCGACGGGGACGCCGAGGATGCGGGCCGCCCGCTCCACGATCACGACCAGGTCGTCCACCGGGTAGTGGTCCAGGCGGGCCACCAGCCCGAAGCGGTCGCGCAGGGGGCCGGTGAGCAGGCCGGTGCGGGTGGTGGCGCCCACCAGGGTGAAGCGGGGCAGGTCGAGGCGGATGGAGCGGGCGGCCGGCCCCTTGCCCAGCACGATGTCGAGCTGGAAGTCCTCCATGGCCGGGTAGAGGACCTCCTCCACCGGCCGGCCCAGCCGGTGGATCTCGTCGATGAACAGCACGTCGCCGTCGTGGAGGTCGGTGAGCAGGGCGGCCAGGTCGCCGGCCCGCATGAGCGCCGGCCCCGACGTGATCCGCAGGCCCACGCCCATCTCGGCGGCCACGATGCCGGCCAGCGAGGTCTTGCCCAGCCCGGGCGGTCCGGCGAAGAGCAGGTGGTCCACCGCCTGGGACCGCCGGCGGGCGGCCTCCAGCACGATGTCGAGGTGGTCCTTGAGCTGGGCCTGGCCCACGAACTCGGCCAGCCGCCGGGGCCGGAGGGTGGCCTCCTCGGCCTGCTCGGCCGCGTCGGCCACCGCCGCGCCCAGGATCTCCTCGCGCCCCACCAGGCCTACCCCGCCCCCGCCATCTGGCGCAGGGCGGAAGTGAGCAGCTCCTCGACGCTGCCCGCCTCGGGCAGGGCCCGCAGCGCGTCGCGCACCTCGTCGGGGCCGTACCCGAGCCCGGCCAGGGCGGCCCGCACCTCGGCGTGGGGGCCGGAGGCGACGGTGCCGGGGGCGGGGTCGTCGGCCGGCAGGTCGAGGCG
>JBOGHR010000410.1:0-2870 GCA_050744905.1 Acidimicrobiales bacterium | reverse complement strand
CCTACATCGTGTGGACGCGCAAGGTGGCTCAGCGCACCGTGACCAAGGTCCTCACCGAGGAGCAGCTAGCCGCCTTCCAGCCGCTGCTCGACAACAGCCAGCGCCTGCGGGCCCTCGTGGCAGAACTGCACGAGCTCACCCTCGCGATAGTCGAAACCGAACTCAGCCGCCCCAAGCGCTAAGCCGAACCCGGCCAGCCCCACGCCCCAAGAAGTGCGAAAGTCCACCCCTCTCGAACCTGCCGTGAGGCAGGCTTCGGGAGGTTCTCACCAACCGAGAGAAGGAGGACCACCAACCATGTCAGCGTCTCACACCACGACCGTCGGAGCAGCAACGAAGAGGAAGGCATCGAAGGACGGCGAGAGGAAGCCGAGGCTCACCATCCTCCCGGAGGTGGGCATGATCGACCTGGATGACCCCGCCGTCGCCGGCAAGCTCGCTGAGCGTCTCACCGGCAAGGTGGGAGAGCAGGTCGGGGCTGTTCGCCCAGCGCATGCAGGAGGGCCTGCTGACTGCCTCGGTCGCCATCGGCCTCGATGTGATGGCCGAGTTCATGGAGTCCGAGGTCACCGACGTGGCCGGGCCGAAGGGCAAGCACGATGCCGGCCGCTCTGCCTACCGCCTACGGCCACGGGGGCGTCACGGCGACGTCGACG
This sequence comes from Acidimicrobiales bacterium, assembly GCA_050744905.1. Taxonomy (GTDB): domain Bacteria; phylum Actinomycetota; class Acidimicrobiia; order Acidimicrobiales; genus DATLFN01. The sequence goes on along the minus strand of JBOGHR010000410.1, from coordinate 2,214 downwards.
ACGAGAGTACTTCGCATCTATGCTGCGACTGTGCGGGTGGCGGTCACGGGAGGGGCAGGATTCATCGGGGCCAACCTGTGTCGCCTCCTTGGCACCGTCGGCGGCGTCGAGTGCGTCGTCGTCGTCGACGACCTCTCCACCGGGACGGCGGCGAACATCACGGACCTCAGCCACGTCGAACTGGTCGAGGACACGATCCTCAACCCGGCTGCGCTCGACCACGCCTTCGCGAGCGTCGACGTCGTCGTGCACCTGGCCGCCCGCACCTCGGTTCCCCGATCGGTCGACGACCCGGTCGCCACGCACGCCGTCAACGCGACAGGGACCCTCGAAGTGCTCGAGGCGGTGCGGCGGGCGGGTGGGCCGGCCGTAGTTGTCGCCTCCTCCTCGTCGGTGTACGGCGCCAACCCGGCACTGCCAAAGCACGAGGATCTCGTACCGATGCCGAAGAGCCCCTATGCGGCGAGCAAGCTCGCTGCCGAGTCCTACGCCGCCGCGCACGCTGTCTGCTTCGGTCTGGACGTGTTGGTGTTCCGGTTCTTCAATGTGTTCGGACCGTTGCAGGCTCCCCATCACACGTATGCGGCCGCCATTCCAGCGTTCGTCTCCGCGGCGCTGGACGATCGCCCCCTCCTGGTCTACGGCGACGGGCGGCAGACCCGGGACTTCACCTTCGTGGACACGGTGGCGGCCGTGTTGAGCGACGCCGTGCTCCGGCGTGTCACCAGCGCCCGACCGGTGAACCTGGCGTTCGGGTCACGGGTATCGATCCTCGAGGTAATCGCGGAGCTGGAGTCGATCGTCGGCCACGCAGTGGAGGTGGAGCACCTCCCACCGAGGGCAGGCGATGTCGTCGCGTCGCAGGCCGATGGCCGCCGGCTTGGTGAGCTGTTCCCCTGCGTGGACCCAGTGCCGCTGCGGGCGGGCCTGCGGGCGACCGTAGAGTGGTTCCGGTCGGTCGAGGCCCCGCCGCGCTCGGCGTAAGCCGGGCGCCCTGACAATCCCCAACCGCCGTGCACGGACGAGGACTCGCACAACAGCTCGTGAAGGGATCGGCCGCCGCCCTCGACGGCCTGCGGCCCGCGGTGGCCGGCGTCACCGTGCTTCTCTACCACCGGGTCGGCGGGGGCTCCCGCCTTGAGATCGACCTGCCGGCCGGCCTGTTCGAGGAGCAGATCGCGATGGTCGCCGAAGAGACCCGGCCCTTGGCCCTGGACGACGCACTCATCGCGCTGGCGGGCCCTTCGCAGCCGGAGGGACCGCCGCAGGTCGTCGTGACGTTCGACGATGGGACGGCTGACTTCGCCGACGTCGCCCTGACCATCCTCCAGAGCTATCGCGTCCCGGCCACGGTCTACGTGGCCACCGACCACGTCGAGAGCGGGCGGAGCTTTTCGGCAAACGGCGCGCCGCTCTCCTGGGCGGCCCTCGACGCTGCCATGGCCACCGGCCTGGTCACCGTCGGTTCGCACACCCACACCCACGCTCTCCTCGACCGGCTCCCGGCCCCGCTGGTGGACGATGAGCTCGACCGCTCGATCGGGCTTATCGCCGATCGCCTGGGTGTCCCCCCGGCGCATTTCGCGTACCCGAAGGGACTTTCCGGGTCGCTGTGGGCTGAGGCGGCAGTTCGCTGCCGCTTCCGGTCCGCCTCCCTGGCGGGGACCCGGGCGAATCCCTACGGCCGCACCGACCCGTTCCGGCTGTTCCGCTCGCCTGTTCAGGTCAGCGACGGCATGCGCTGGTTCGGGCGCAAGCTGCGCGGCGGCATGAGCTTGGAGGACGACCTGCGCGCCTTGCTGAACCGCCGGCGGTACACGGGAATCACGACCTAGGGCTCACGTCGAGGTTGGTTGAGCGGCGATGGTGCAGTTCCACTCGCCGTGGAACCAGGGCGTGGCCCAGTGTTGACCGACATCGAAGACGAGGACGACGGCGACAGGCTCGATGAGCACGAGCGGTCCTCGACGTGTCGCCGTTCGTGCTCGCCTTGACGGAGACGATCCTCAGCCTGTCGGCGAACTCGGCCTTCAGCCCGAGCGCCCCGGGGCGGCGCGGGCGCGCCAAAGCGGCTCGGCTCCGGCGATCAGGTCCTGGTGGGCGACGCGGTGAGAAGGCGTCCGGCGGTCAAGGAGCTGACCATGGCCCACGGCTCGCAGGGGAGAGGGAGGCGCAGCGAGGCGGCCCGGGCCGCGCACGCGAGCGCCTCGACGG
>JBOGHR010000409.1:0-4060 GCA_050744905.1 Acidimicrobiales bacterium | reverse complement strand
GTGGAAGGGGCGCAGGACGAGGCCCGGTTCCACGCAGCCGAGATCGTGGCCGGTACCCGGCTGCACAGCTGGGACGGATTGGATGCCCGGCCCGGTCAGGAGGAATGGGACGAGATTCCGCGGCTGGTGCGGGACCACCGTTTCCTGCACTGGTTGACGGCGTTCCCGCACGTGTTCGCCCGCGAGCGCCCGGGTTTCGACGCGGTCGTGGGCAACCCACCGTGGGAGGAGGTCACGGTGGAGGCCCTGGCCTTCTACGGCCTCTTCCGACCGGGCATCCGGAGCCTTCCCGAAGGCGACCGCGCCATGGCCCTCGACGCGCTGCTGGTCCAGCGCCCCGAGCTGGCCGAGCGTCTGGCCCGGGCGCGCCAGCGTTCGGCGGCGGAGCGTGGGTATCTGGCGGCCGCCGGATACCCGTCGATGCCGGGCGACCCGGACCTCTACAAGTTCTTCTGTGCCCGCTACCAGGCTCTGTTGCGCAATGGCGGCCGCTTGGGCGTGGTGCTGCCCCGGAGCGCGTTCTCGGCCAGCGGGTCGGCAGGCTTTCGCGAGTGGCTGTTCGCGAAGACGACCTGCCATCGCCTGGACTTCCTGGTCAACAGTGGCCGGTGGGCGTTCGACTCCGAGCCGCGGTACACAGTTGCCCTGGTGGCGACGGAGCGGGCGGATGGGACGGGCAACCACCGGACGGTCGTGGCCGGCACGGCGATGTCGCTCGCCGCCTGGGAGGACCAGGCGGCCTCGGCCGGACTGGCCCTTGCCCCGGAGGCGTTCGGCCCCCACCGCACGGTGCCGCTCTTGCGAACGCAGACGGAGGCCGACCTACTCGCCAAGCTCCGCCTTGGCTCGCCATTCCCTCGCGGACCGGGTGGCCGGTGGCGAAACTTTGCAGTGGCAGAACTCCACGAAACCAACGACAAGAAATTCTGGCGGAACGCCGAGACTGGGCGGCCCCTCTGGAAGGGGGAAAGCTTCGACCAGTACGACCCTCACGGAGCAGGCTCCCGGTGCTGTCCTCCGAGCGACGCATTGTTAAGGAAGATCCGCAAGCCTCGGCCCGGTACTTACTTCGCGCCCCAGCTCCGCGCCCGCCGGCGGGCGGGTGCAGTCCTCAAGGAGCTATCCGGAGCGAGGGTCGCCTTCCGCGACGTCAGCCGGGCCACCGACTCGCGGACGGTGCGAGCCGCGCTGATCCCGCCCGGTGTCCTCCTGACGAACAAGGCGCCGTACCTGGCCTTCGTCGAGGGCGGCAACGAGGCTCGCGCCGCGACGTTGGCCATCATGAACAGCCTGCCGTTTGACTGGCAGGCCCGGCGGTTCGTTGAGGTCAACCTCAACTTCTTCATCCTGGAGGGCCTCGTCGTGCCCGACCTCGACGAGGCCACTGTGGACGTGATCGCCGACTGTGCGGCCCGGCTGTCGTGCATCGACCAACGCTTCGACAACTTCGCCGGGAGCTTCGGCATCGAGCCCGGGCCCCTGCCCGACGAGGAGCGTGAACGGCTCCGCGTGGAGATCGATGCCCGGGTGGCGGCCGCATGGGGCCTGACCGGCAGCGACCTCAACGTGCTCCTCGCAGACTTCACCGCCGATGCGGTTCCCCCTGCCTATCGGCGGCTCCTGTCTCATCGGCTAAGCGAGCTGACCGGCGGCACTCCTTGACGGGGTCCCCGTTCCTGCGCCGCGTGGTCATCAAGAACTACCGGAGCATCGCGGGGTGTGATGTCGGGCTCCGCCCGCTGAGCCTCCTGGTCGGGCGGAACGGATCGGGGAAGAGCAACTTCCTCGACGCCCTGCGGTTCGTGGCCGATGCCCTCAACACCTCGCTGAGCCACGCCCTCCGCGATCGCGGCGGGGTCAACGAGGTACGCCGGCGCTCCGGTGGGCATCCCACCCATTTCGGCATCCGACTTGATTTCACCCTCCCTGGAGGGAGCGCCGGGACGTATGCCTTCCGGGTTGCGGCGAGGGCCCGGGGCGCCTACGAGGTGCAGGAGGAGCGGTGCGACATAAGCGACCCGGCCGGTCTGGGTTTCCACCGGTTCCACGTAGGTCCCGACGGGGTTACCACCACCTTGGAGCAGACGGTGCCGCCGGCCCTGCCCGACCGTCTGTACCTCGTCAACGCCGGCGGGCTGCCGCAGTTCCGCCCCGTGTACGACGCCCTATCCGCCATGGGCTTTTACAACCTCAACCCCGACCGTATCCGCGACCTCCAGTCTCCAGACCCTGGGACGCTGCTCGCTCGCGATGGCAGCAACCTCTCGAGCGTGCTGGACCAGTTGCGCAACCACCGCCCGGGAGCGAAGCAGCGGGTGGAGGGCTATTTGAACAAGGTGACCTCGAATATCACCGGCGTCGATGTGAAGGTGGTGGGGCCGAAGGAGACCCTCGAGTTCCGCCAGCACGTCGCCGGTTCGAAGGACCCTTGGCGCTTTCCCGCCGCAGCTATGTCCGACGGCACGCTCCGGACCCTTGGCATCCTCGTCGCCCTCTTCCAGACGCATGGTGGGGCGTCCGAGGTTCCCCTCGTCGGCATCGAGGAGCCCGAGGCGGCCCTTCACCCTGGGGCAGCCGGCGTCCTGCTCGATGCGCTGCGCGAGGCCAGCGTCCGCACGCAAGTGGTGGTGACGAGCCACAGCCCCGACCTGCTCGACGACCCCACGATCGACGCCGACTCCATCCTGGCCGTGGCCCTGCACGACGGTGCCACCGTCATCGGCGGAATCGACGAGACCGGGCGCTCGGCCATGAGGGATCACCTGTTCACCGCCGGGGAACTCCTGCGGCTCGACCAGCTTGCGCCGAACGACGAGGCGAAAGCCCACGCGAACGGCAGCCAACTCGAGTTGTTCGAGGCATCACCCCGCCGGTGAGTGGCCCGGGAGGACGCTCCACACACAGCTCGTTCGTGCGACATCCCGGAGGGATGGCGGATCAGTGACGTGCACCATCAGTTGCATCGTCGAAGGGCACGGTGAGGTGTCCTCCGTTCCGATTCTCCTCCGGCGCATCGCCGAGTCGCTCAACCCGGCGGTGGTTGTCAGCGTGCCGCCGCCGCTCCGGGTGCCGGCCGACAAGCTGTGCCGCCCGGGGGAGTTGGAGCGCCACGTCGAGTTGGCGGCCCGGAAGGTCGGCGCCGGGGGCGGGGTCCTGGTGCTGCTCGACGCCGACGACGAGGAGGACTGCCCGGCCCGGTTGGGACCGGAGTTGCTGGCGCGGTGCATCGCCCAGCGCAGTGACCTCCCTGTCGCCGTCGTGCTAGCCAAGCGCGAGTTTGAGGCGTGGTTCCTCGCCGCCGCGACGTCGGTGGCCGGCCGGCGAGGGCTGGCCCATGACCTCCAGGGGCCCGAGAACCCGGAGGAGGTCCGTGGCGCGAAGGAGTGGCTGCGGCGGCACATGGCTTCGGGCACCACCTACGCGCCGACTCAGGACCAGCCGGCGCTCACCGCAGTGTTCGACGTGAGTGAGGCCCGCGCCGCCTCGCCCTCGTTTGACAAGTGCCACCGTGAGGTCGTCCGCCTTCTCGGGGGTGGCGATGCCTGAGCGCCCGCAGCTGGTAGAGAACCAGAAGACGACGCACGCCACCGCCCTTGCCTACCTCGTCAGCGATCTTGATGCACGGTTCGCCGTTGCCGTCGCCACCGGGTACGTCAACCTCGGCGGTCTGCAACACCTTGCCGTGACGGTGCAGGATGGGCGGCAGGTCCGGTTGCTCCTGGGAGCGGTGCCAGGTCCCGGGCTCGGTGCCGACCTCCCGCTCTCCCGCTTCGAGGTCGCCCTCCAGGCGTTGGCCCAAGAGCGCGACCTGGCCCGATTCCCCCCCAGCCGGGCGGCGGCTCTGCTGGCGAAGGTCGACACCTGGCTCGATCGGCCTGAAATCGACGTCCGTCGCTACTCGGCCCGGTTCCTGCACGGCAAGGCCTACCTGTTCGGCGACGTGACCGACGGGCGGGCTGCCCTGGTCACGTCGGCCAACCTCACCACCGCCGGCCTGCTGGCCAACCTGGAGCTGGGCCTCGTCCACTACGACCCGCACGTCGCCCGGCTGGCCCTCGAA
>JBOGHR010000408.1:0-2022 GCA_050744905.1 Acidimicrobiales bacterium | reverse complement strand
GCGCTGCCGCACGACGCGGTCCTCCTCCTCGACGGCGACGTCGCGCCGCCGCGGCGCCGCCGACGAGGCGATGAGGGCCCACAGCAGGCCGATCCCGCCCGCGACCATGAGGATGATGCCGACGGTGTCGAGGTCCACGCCCTGGACGTCGCCGGTCACCGCCCAGGTGAGGATGGCGCCCGCCGCCAGCAGGAACACGCTCACTCCGATGCCCATGGCGTTCTCCCTTCCGTCAGGTGCGCCGGCCGCACCGCCCGGCCTCCGGCCGTGGTGCGCCCGTGCTGCTCGGCGCACGGGGTCGTGCACTGGTCCTACCCCGGCGGGTAACGCCCGCGTATCGGGCGCGTCACGCACCGGGGGCAATCCGGCGGTGGCGACCAGCCCGAGACGGCCGCCGCCCGCCGGCGGCCCACATCTATTGACGCCCCATTGCCGGCCGCCCTACGGTGCCGGCGTGCGGGTGGTGCTACTGGGCAAGGGGGGCTCGGGCAAGTCGACGCTGGCCGGGCTGCTGTGCGCCGAGATCGTGTCCCGGAGGGGGTCGGTCGTCGCCTTCGACGCCGACACCGTCCCCGGCCTGGGCGAGGTGCTGGGCATGCCGGCCACAGACGACTGGTTCCTGGCCGGGGCCGCCTTGCGGGAGGGCGGCGGCTGGCGCCTCGACGGCACGCCCGCCGACGTCGTCGACCGCTGCGCCCGGGACGCTCCCGGCGGTGTGCGGTTCGTGCAGGTCGGCAACGCCGACGCCACCCTGGCCGACTTCGAGCTGTACCGGGCCCGCTACCCGGACCGGTGGTCGGCGACCATGGCGTTCAACACCGTGTGCCGGGCCTACGACGACGAGCACGGCTGGGTGATCGTCGACCTCCAGGGCGGCACGGTCAACGTCGCCGGCGGGATGGCCGGCACCTCGGGCGTCGCCCTGCTCGTGGTCGAGCCGTTCGCCAAGTCGGTGCTCACCGCCCGCCGCATGGCGGGCATGGGGCCGTGGCCGGCCGGCATCCGCCTGGCCGGGGTGGCCAGCAAGGTCGCCTCCCCGGCCGACGAGGCCTACGTGGCCGAGGCCCTGGAGGCGCTCGGCGTGCCGCGATGGGGGTCGGTCCCCCTCGACCCCGCCATCAGGCGGGCCGAGCGGGCCGGCGAGCCGCTGGTCTCCGTCGAGCGGGAGTCGCCCGCCCGCCGGGCGGTGGCCGCCCTGGTGGACCGGCTGGAGGAGGCGGGAGCGCCCGCCGGAGCCGTCCGGAGCGCGTGATCGGGCCGAACGCGAGGAACGGAGGAGCAGTGACGAGGATCGCCGTCGCCGGCAAGGGCGGGTCGGGCAAGACCACCGTGGCCGGGGTGCTGGCCCGCCTGGTGGCCGAGGACGGGCGCGACGTCCTCACCGTCGACGCCGACGAGAACCCGAACCTGGGGATCTCGCTCGGCCTGGGCGTGGACGCCACCTACGGGCTCGTCGGCGCCCGGGAGGCGATGATCCCCGACGGCCCCGCCCTGGCCGTGTCGATGGAGGAGGTGGTCGACCGGTTCGCCGCCGAGGCGGGCGAGCGGCTCAGGATCGTGCAGGTGCGCAAGTTCGACCACTTCCGCCCCGGCTGAGGCGGGCTCTCGGCCGGGCAGTTGCTCGCCGCGTTGGAGGACAGGCCGGGACGGGTCGTGATCGTCGACCTGGGCGGTGGCGTGATGACCGTGGCCCGGGGCGACGAGAGCCAGATCGACGCGCTGGTCGTGGTCGTCGAGCCCTATCCCCGCTCGGCCGAGGTGGCCCGGCGGCTGCTGGCCATGGCCGCCGAGAAGGGCATCGGGCGCCGCATCGTGGTGGCCAACAAGGTCGCCGGCCCCGAGGACCTGGAGGCCGTCGAGCGCTTCCTCGGCGTCGCCCCCGACGTGGTCATCCCCGAGGATGCCGCGGTGGCCGCCGCCGACCGGGCCGGCGCCTCGCCCGTCGACCACGATCCGGCGTCGCCCGCCGTGGGCGTCGTGCGGGAGCTGGCGTCGCTGCTCGTCGTCTGAGCGCCCCGATCG
>JBOGHR010000407.1:0-2532 GCA_050744905.1 Acidimicrobiales bacterium | reverse complement strand
GGGACGGGGCGGCGGTCGCCGGCGGCTCGGCGGGGGCCGCCGGCAGGCGCAGGGTGAAGCGGGCTCCCCGCTCGCCGGCGGGGGCGGCGAACAGCTCGCCTCCCTGGGCCGCCGCGTGCTGGCGGGCGATGGAGAGCCCCAGGCCCGAGCCGGTGGCGGCTCGGGAGGCGTCCGACTTGAAGAAGCGGTCGAACACCCGCTCCTCGTCGCCGGGGGCGATGCCCGGGCCCTCGTCGGCCACGTGGACGAGCACGTCGTCGCCGGCCACGTCGGCGGTCACCCGCACGGTGCCGCCTCCGTGCACCACGGCGTTGTCGACGAGGTTGGCGAGGATCCGGCGGAGGCGCTGGGGCTCGGCCAGCACACGCACCTCGTCGTCCACGTCGACGCCGATCCTCGCCCGGCGCCGGAGGTCGGCCGACTCGACCACGGCGACGACGGCGTCCGCCACCCGCAGGGGCTCGAGCGACAGCGGCTCGGTGCCGCGGTCGAGCCGCGACAGCTCCAGCAGCTCCAGGACGAGCTCACGGAGGCGGTGGACATCGGCCACCAGCACGGCGGCGGGCCGGCGCAGCGGGGGCGGGAGGTCGTCGAGCTGCTCGCCGAGCACGGAGGCCGACGCCGACATCCCGGTCAGGGGCGTGCGCAGCTCGTGGGCCACGTCGGCGGTGAAGCGCCGCTCGCGGACGGCCGACTGGTGGAGCTTGTCGATGAGCTCCTGGAGCTCGTCGGCCATGTGGTTGAACGACGCCGCCAGGGCGCCGAACTCGTCCTGGGAGGCGGCCGGCAGCCGGGTGTCGAGGTCGCCGTCGGCGATCGACTCGGCCGCCGCCGCCGCCGCGCCCACCGGGCGCAGCGTCTGGCGGGCCACGACCTGGCCCACGGCGCCCGCCAGCAGCACCGTGACCGCCCATCCCGCCGCCGCCACCCGGCCCAGCTCGCCGAGGCTCTCGTGCAGCTGCTCCAGCGAGAAGAAGAAGTAGTAGCGGGACGACTGGGGACCGGCGCTGGCCACGGTCAGGGTGGCGCGGCCGTCGACCACGCCCTCCACACCGACGGGCTCGTCGCCCAGGTCGGCCGAGGCCAGCGACGCCGGGACGTCCGACAGGTCCCGGCTGGGCGACGAGGAGAAGGCCCGCCCCCCCTGCACGGCGATCATGTCCGCCTCGCTGCGCTGCTCGTAGATGCGCCGGAGCCGGGTGAAGCTCTCGTCGTCGAGCTCCCGGGGGGCGAAGGCCAGGGCGATGCCCGCCTCCCGCACGCTGGTGTTGCGGAAGTTCCGCCACCGGGACTCGCGGGCCAGCACGAAGGTGAGGACGGCGACCACGCCCCCGCTCACCGCCGCCACGATGAGGAACGCCGCCGTGAGCCGGCGCCGGAACCGGTGCGGGCGCCCGTCACCCACGGTCGAACCGGTACCCCACGCCCCGCACGGTGGCGACGTAGTCCTCGGGCCCGGGGGCGGGGCCCAGCTTGCCCCGCAGCCGCTTCACCGCCATGTCGACCAGCCGGGAGTCGCCCAGGTAGTCGTAGCCCCACACCCGCTCCAGGAGCACCTCCCGGGTGAGCACCCTGCCGGCGTTGCGGACCAGCTCGGCGAGGAGGCGGAACTCGATGGTCGTCAGCTGGACCTCCTCGCCGGCCCGGAAGGCCCGGAACGCCCCCTCGTCGACCACCACGTCGCGGGCCCGCAGCTCGCCCGGGGCGGGGCCGCCGTCGTCGGCCGACGAGCGGCGCAGCACCGCCCGGATCCGGGCCGACAGCTCGGCGGGGACGAAAGGCTTGGTGATGTAGTCGTCGGCCCCGAGCTCCAGGCCGGCGACCACATCGGTGATCTCGGCGCGCGCCGTGAGCATCACGATGGGGACGCCCGAGGTGCGGCGGATCTCGCGGCAGACGTCGAAGCCGCTGCGGGAGGGGAGCATGACGTCGAGCAGCACGAGGTCGAACCGGCCCGGCTCGGCCAGCGCGTCGAGCCCCTCGCCACCGTCGGCCACCCCGGTGACCTCGAAGCCGGCCCGCTCGAGCACGAACGCGGCGGCCTCCCGGACCGACGGGTCGTCCTCGACGATGAGGATGTGGCCGGGCACCGGCTCAGCGTGCCACGCGGCGGCGCCCGGCACGCCCGCGCCCGGCCACGGCGGCGTCACGATTCGGTCACGGGACCCCCGGACCGCCTTGCCCGCACGCCGCGGCGGCGGCAAGGTCGCTCCCATGACGCCGACCCCGCCGCTCCCGACCTCGCCCGCCGTCGCCCGGAGGCCGTGATGACGGCGACGATGCGTGACGCCCGCCGGTCGACGACGCCCACCGGCCACCGCGTCGGTCGGCTCTACTACAGCATCCGCAACCGCTCCCGCTACCGGGTGCTGGGCGTGGCCACGACGTGGGAGCTGGCGCCGGGGGGTTCGGTGAGGCTGCGATGGGAGAACGGGAACATCACCACGTCGGCCGTGCACCGCGGCGCCGACCCCGAGGTCTGCCCGGCGTGCGACGCGGTGGCGGCCGGCCCCTCGTGGCTGGACGTGGCCG
>JBOGHR010000406.1:0-2540 GCA_050744905.1 Acidimicrobiales bacterium | reverse complement strand
GGCCGGGAGGGACCGGCGGGGGGGACGGCCACCGGCGGCGGTGCGCCGGCGGGCGGGCGGGCGGGGGCGACGGCGAAGCCCTGGCGCCCGATGGCGAGGTTCACGGTCTCGACGACGTCGGACGGGTCGTCGACCTGCTGGTCGAGGGCGACGAGCCCCCACGGGGCGTCCTGGCCCCGGAAGTCGAACACCGCCGCCCAGCGGTCGGCGAAGGAGCCGGGGCCGCCGTGGAGCGCGATGGTGGCGCCCACCAGCGTCTCGCCCGGGGGCAGCCCCGGCCGGAGGAGCGACTCGTCGAACTGCGGCTCCTCCTCCAGGGACGGCAGCAGCACGCGGTAGAAGCCCGCCGTCCGGCCCTGGTCGCGGCCCACCGACTCGGTGAACCCCCGGCTCTTGGCCTCGAGCTGGTCGCCCAGCTCGATCGCCTCGGCCAGGAACCGCCGGTCCCAGGAGTCGGTCGGGTCGTAGGTGAGCGGCCTGGGCGCGGCCGGGACCACGCCCAGCGACGCCACCGCCGCCTCCCGGAGCGACGGGATGCGCAGCACCCGGGCGGCCGAGCGGAGGGTGACGCCGCCCCGGTACGACGACGCCGACACGGCGAGGTCCCGGGAGAGCTGGGCGACGCCCTCGACGGTGAACCCCGAGTCGGCCGCCTCCACCTCGACCGGCACGCGACCGCTGGTGACGAGCAGGTCGCCGGCGACCAGGGAGACCGGCGAGCCGATCGTCAGCTCGGTCCCGCCGCGCACCTCCAGCCGGCCGCCGCCGGCCAGCGAGACGGTCGCCGATCCGGCCAGCACCTTGACCTCGGCGCCGAAGCGCACGCTCTCCCGGCCCTCGGCGAGGGCCAGCTCGCCGCCCGGCTCGGCGACCAGCACGCGGCTCCCCTCGGCGATGTCCACCACCGCCTCGCCGGCGCCCACCCCGTCGTCGGAGCAACCGGCGACCGCGGCGACGACGGCGGTCACGACGACGGCAGCGAGGAGATGCCTCATCCCGCCTCTTCCTTCGGCAGATCGGGCAGGAGGATTGAGAACTTGGAGCCCCTTCCCACCTCGGAGCGGCAGGCGAGGGTCCCGCCGTGGGCCTCCACCACCCGGCGCACGAAGGCCAGGCCAAGGCCCAGGCCGGCGTAGGGCGTGATGTCGGAGGGGTCGGCCTTGACGAACTCGGCGAACACCTTCTCCTGCTCCTCGTCGGTCATCCCGATGCCCTGGTCGGCCACCGCGATCTCCACCCCGCCCTCCACCGCCTCGACGGTCACCGCGATCCTGCCCCCGGCGGGCGAGAACTTCACCGCGTTGTCGACCAGCTCGTCGAGGCAGCGGGCGATCCGGCGCCGGTCGGCGGCCACGGTGGGCACGGGCCGGCGGGTGCGCACCCGGCGGATGGCGTGGGCCGGCGCCTTGGCCTGCCACTGGCGCACGACGTCGTCGGCCAGCGGCTTGAGCTCCACCGGCTCGATGCGCAGCGACACCCGGCCCGCCCCGGCGGCGGCGAAGAACTCGAGCATCTCCACGATCCGCAGCAGGACCTTGGACTGGGCCAGCATCTCCTGGTGCATCTCCCGGGCCTGGTCGGGCGACACCTCCCGGCGGGTGAGGATCTCGGCGTAGCCCATCATCGGAACCAGCGGGTGGCGCAGCTCGTGGCCCACCCGGGTGAGGAACTCGGTCTTCATCTGCTCCACCTCGCGCTCGCGGGTCAGGTCGGCGAGGACCATCACCCGCCCGCCCGAGTCGCTCCCCGGCCCGTGCAGGACGCCGACGGAGACCGCCACCGGCACCGGCCCGCCGTTGGTGGTGGCCACCCAGCCCAAGGTGCTGGGCCGGCCGGGGGCGGCGGTGGTGGTCACCGCCGTGCCGTCGTCGGCCACGATGCGCACCACCTCCTCGAACGGGCGCCCGACGGCCTCGGACTGGCGCATCCCCATGAGCTGCTCGGCCGCCCGGTTGAAGTCGGTGACCACCCCCTCGCCGTCGACCGCCACCAGGGCCTCGCCCATGCCGGCCACCACCGCCTCCAGCCGGCCCCGCAGGCGGGCCTCGGCCGCCGTCTTGTCCTGGACGGACTGGGCCATCGAGTCGAAGGTGCGGGCCAGCACCCCCACCTCGTCGTCGCCGTGGATCCCCGAGCGCACGCTGAGGTCGCCGCCCTCGATGGACTCCGCCGCGCGGCGCAGCGCGCCCAGGCCGGCGCCGATGCGGGCCCCGACCAGCGAGGCGAACAGCAGGGCCAGCAGGGCCCCGCCCAGGGCCACCAGGAACAGGTTGCGGAACAGCTTGTCCCGCGTCTCGTTGACCAGGGTGGTGGGCGTGGAGGCGATCAAGGCCAGCTTGGGCGGCTCGTCGGGGTCGGCGCGCACCGGCACCACGGACACGAAGCGGCCACCGAGGACGGCCGAGCCCGACCGGCCGTCCACCAGGGCGGCCCGCTCCAGGGCGGCCGTCTCCGACTGGGCCGGCTGGGGGCCCGAGCGGGCCACCACGCCGGTGGTGTCCACCAGCGCCAGCGACAGGCTGGGGTCGTCCAGCGTGGTG
>JBOGHR010000405.1:0-3003 GCA_050744905.1 Acidimicrobiales bacterium | reverse complement strand
GCCGGCCGGCCGCAGCACCGCCAGCTCGCCGAGCAAGCTCTGCTTGCGAGGCGATCCTCGTCAGAGCACCTTGGCGAGGAACGCCCGGGTGCGGGCGTGCTGCGGGTCACCCAGCACGGCGGCCGGCGGCCCCTGCTCGACCACCATGCCCTCGTCCAGGAACACCACCCGGTCGGCCACCGTGCGGGCGAAGCCCATCTCGTGGGTGACGACGAGCATGGTCATGCCGCCCTCGGCCAGGTCCCGCATCACAGCCAGGACCTCCCCGACCAGCTCGGGATCGAGGGCCGAGGTCACCTCGTCGAAGAGCATGACCGTGGGCTGCATGGCCAGCGCCCGGGCGATGGCCACCCGCTGCTGCTGGCCGCCGGAGAGCTTCGAGGGGTAGTCGTGCTCCCGGCCGGCCAGCCCGACCCGCTCCAGCATCGCCCTCCCCCGCTCGTCGGCGGCGTCCCGGTCGAGCCTCAGCACCGTGCGCAGGGCCAGCGTCACGTTGCCCAGCGCCGTCTTGTGGGGGAACAGGTTGAACTGCTGGAACACCATCCCCATGGAGGTCCGCACCCTGTCCAGGTCCACCCGGGGGTCGGTGACCTCGACGCCGTCGACGACGACGCGCCCGGCGGTCGGCTCCTCCAGCCGGTTGATGCAGCGCAGCAGCGTCGACTTCCCGGACCCCGACGGTCCGATGACGCACACCACCTCCCGGTGGGCGACCTCCAGGTCGATGCCCCGGAGGACCTCGGCGTCGCCGAAGCGCTTGTGCAGGCCCTCGACCACGATGGTCGGGGGACTCACCGCGACGCCCGGTTGCGGGCCTCCAGGACGGCCACCGCCCGCAGCAGCGGCAGGGTGATCACGAGGTACGCCAGCCCTCCGGCGACGAGGGGCGACGTGTCGCCCGTGCGGTTCACCGCGTCGCGCACGTACTTGAGGATCTCCTTGCCGCCCGCCTCGGTCCCGAGCACGGCCAGGAGCGACGTGTCCTTGAACAGCAACGCCAGCTCGTTGGCGAGCGGGGGGATCACCAGGCGGTAGGCCTGGGGCAGCACGACGCGGCGCATGGCCGTGCGGTACCGCATGCCCAGCGAGCGGGCGGCCTCCATCTGGCCCCGCGGCACGCCCTCGATGCCGGCCCGCACCGTCTCGGCGATGTAGGCGCCGGCGACCAGGGAGAGGGCCACGCAGCCGGGCGTGTACTTGCGGAACGGGTAGGTGAGCCCCGGGAAGGCGATGGGCAGCCCGAAGCCGATGAACACGATCACCAGCAGGGCGGGCAGGCCCCGGAACACGTCCACGAACACGGCGGCCGGCCATCGCAGCCACCGCGTGCGGCTGATGCGCATGAGCGCCAGCACCAGGCCGAGCGCCAGGCCGCCGGAGAAGCCCAGCACGGTGAACACCAGCGTGTTCTTCATGGCCTCGGTGACCAGGCCGGGGAACAGGTCGGCGATGACGTCGAGGTCGAAGAACTCGTCGAGGAGACGGTCCACGACCGGCCCCAGACCTAGATGGCGCCGGTGGTGTCGCCCAGGAAGCGGCGCAGGATGGTGGGGTAGGTGTCGTCCGCCTTGACCTGGGCCAGGGCGTCGTCGATCGCCGCCTTGAGGGCCGTGCTCCCCTTGCGCATGGCGAAGCCGTACTGCTCCTTGTCGCCCTCGGTGAAGACCCTGGCCACCACCGTCTCGCCCGTCGTCTGGGCGTGGTAGGCGTTGACCGGGAGGTCCTGGAGCACGGCGTCGACCTGGAGGGCCTTGAGGGCGGAGAACAGCTCGTCGGCCCCGGTGAACTCCCGGATGGTGGCGCCGGTGGCGTTCTCCCGGGCGAAGGCGGCGCCGGTGGTCTCGGACTGCACGCCGATCGTCCGCCCGGCCAGCTTGCCGAGGTCGTCGAGGGCGGCCTCGTCGCCCTTGCGCACGAGCAGGGACTGGTTGATCTCGAAGTACCCGTCGGAGAAGTCGAGGTTCTGCATCCGCTCCTCGGTGATGCTCACCGACGACGCCACGAGGTCGCACTCCCGGGCGTTGAGGGCGGTGAAGATGGCCTCGAAGTCCACGTCGCGGAACTCGGGGGTGAGCCCCAGGCGCCCGGCCACGGCCCGCACCAGCTCGATGTCGATGCCGTCGAAGCGCCCGCCCTCCTCGAACTCGAAGGGGGCGTAGGGCACGTCGGTGCAGGCGATGAGCTTGCCGTCCGAGACCAGGCCCAGCTCCTCGGTGGACGGGATCCCCCGCCCGGCGGTGGTCGACGTCCCGCCGGCAGCGCCGTCGTCGCCGTCGTCGCCGCACGCGCCGGCGGTGAGGACGAGGGCGGCGACCAGCGCCACCAGGCGCAGGCGGGCGGGGCGGGGCGTGGTCATGGGATGTCCTCCAGGATCGTGGGCTGGGTGGGCGGGGCCGGGCGCTGGGGTCCCCAGGGCAGGTGGTCCATGAAGACCCAGCTCCGGCGGTGGATGGCGGTGGGCCCCCACGCCTTGAGCGCCGCCTTGTGGCGGGGGCACGGGTAGCCCTTGTTGAGGTCGAAGTCGTACGCCGGGAAGTGGGGCGCCTCGCCCCGCATGATCCGGTCCCGGGTGACCTTTGCGAGCAGGGCGGCGGCCGAGATCGACAGGCAGGTGGCGTCGCCCCTGACGATGCGCGTGGTGGCCGGCGGGCCCAGGCCGACGAAGTCCCACCGCCCGTCCACCAGGACGTGGGTGGGGCGCAGGCCGAGGCCGGCGATGGCCCGGCGGGCGGCCAGCCGCTGCGCCTCGGACATGCCGAGGGCGTCGCACTCCTCCTGCGAGGCGTGGCCCACCGCCCACGCCCGGCACCACGACGCCACCCGGTCGTAGAGGCGCTCGCGCTCGTCCTCGGTGAGCAGCTTGGAGTCCCGCACCTTGTAGACGCGCCGGTCGGTCGGCACCACGGCGGCGCCCACGCTGATCGGCCCCGCCCACGCCCCCCGGCCCACCTCGTCCACGCCGACCACCACGTCGTGGCCCGCCGCCCACAGCGCCCGCTCGCG
>JBOGHR010000404.1:0-2743 GCA_050744905.1 Acidimicrobiales bacterium | reverse complement strand
CCTACATCTGCTCCGAGCAGGAGATCGACGCCGGGCCCACCAACAACTGGCGCCCGCCGGCCGAGATGAAGGCCGAGCTGACCGAGCTCTACACCGGGGCCATGAAGGGCCGCACCATGTACGTGGTGCCGTTCTCCATGGGCCCCCTGGGATCGCCGATCGCGCACATCGGCGTGGAGCTAACCGACTCGCCCTACGTGGCGGTGAACATGCGGATCATGACCCGGATGGGCGCCGGGGCCCTCGACGTCCTGGGCGACGACGGCGCCTTCGTCCCCTGCCTCCACTCGGTGGGGGCGCCGCTGGAGCCGGGCCAGGCCGACGTCGCCTGGCCGTGCAACACCGACAACAAGTACATCGTCCACTTCCCCGAGACGCGCGAGATCTGGTCGTTCGGCTCCGGCTACGGCGGCAACGCCCTGCTGGGCAAGAAGTGCTTCGCCCTGCGCATCGCCTCGGTCATGGCCCGCGACGAGGGCTGGCTGGCCGAGCACATGCTGATCGTCAAGCTCACCAGCCCGTCGGGTGAGACCCGCTACGTCACCGCCGCCTTCCCCTCGGCGTGCGGGAAGACGAACCTGGCCATGCTCGTCCCCACCCTGCCCGGCTGGAAGGTGGAGACGGTGGGCGACGACATCTGCTGGATGAAGTTCGGCACCGACGGCCGCCTGTGGGCCATCAACCCCGAGGCCGGGTTCTTCGGCGTGGCCCCCGGCACCAGCGACGTCACCAACCCCAACGCCATGCTGACGCTGGCCGCCAACTCCATCTTCACCAACACCGCCCTCACCGACGACGGCGACGTGTGGTGGGAGGGCATGACCAGGGAGCCTCCCGCCCATCTCACCGACTGGAAGGGGGAGGACTGGACGCCGGCCAAGGGCACCCCCGCCGCCCACCCCAACGCCCGCTTCACCGCGCCGGCGGCGCAGGACCCCGCCATCGCCCCCGAGTGGGAGGACCCCGCCGGCGTACCCATCTCGGCCATCCTCTTCGGAGGGCGGCGGTCCTCGGTCGTCCCCCTCGTCACCGAGGCGTTCGACTGGGAGCACGGCGTGTTCCTCGGGTCGATCATGGCGTCGGAGACCACCGCCGCCCAGGCCGGCGCCGTCGGCAAGCTGCGCCGCGACCCGTTCGCCATGCTGCCGTTCTGCGGGTACAACATGGGCGACTACCTGGGCCACTGGCTGAAGATGGGCGGGGCCGCCGACCCGGCCGGCCTGCCCAAGCTGTTCTACGTCAACTGGTTCCGCAAGGACGCCCACGGCCGCTGGTTGTGGCCCGGCTTCGGCGACAACAGCCGGGTCCTGGAGTGGGTCTTCGAGCGCGCCGCCGGCCGAGGCCAGGCGGTGGAGACCCCCGTCGGCCGGCTCCCCCGGCCGGGGGCCATCGACATCGACGGCCTCGACGTGGGCGAGGACGACATGGCCGAGCTGCTGCGGGTGGACCACGCCGACTGGCGGGCGGAGATCCCCTCGATCCGGGAGCACTTCGCCCAGTTCGGCGACCACCTCCCGCCCGCCCTGCACGCCCAGCTCGACGCCCTCGCCGGACGCCTCGACCCCTAGTGCTTCGACCTCATTCGTTCGCTTCGCTCACTCCATTCGGTCGAGTTGGATGGTGCTCCGGCGGGCGAGCGGAGCTCGCGCCGCCTCCGCCCTGTCCTTTCTCGGTGTCCGCAGCCGTAGAGGCCGCCTGCGGCGGCGAGTGCGGCCACGGACCTTGCCGCTGCGAACGCGGCGAAGGTTCGTGGTCAGGGCAATAGCTCGCGGGCGGCCGGCCCGAGCGCGGCGCCGACCGGGCGGCGGCGTGCGACCATGGGAGCGTGACGGCGGTGGGCCCGAGCGGCGGTCCGGGGGCGGGGGCGGCCGAGGGGGCGGGGGCGGCCCTCGACGTCGACGCCGTCGTCGCCGAGCTCTCCGACGCCATCCGCCGGCTCACGGCGGCCGGCGACCGGCGCCGGGCGGCGCTGGCCTGCGCCCGGCTGGGCGACGTGTTCGCCTCCCTGGTCGGGAACCAGACCGCGGCCCGGGCGTGGTTCGTACGGGCCACCCGCCTGGTCGAGGACGAGCCGCCGTGCATCGAGCAGGGGTGGGTGGCGGTGGCCGCCGTGGGCTGCGACGTCGACGACCCCGACGTGCTGCTGGCCCGGGCCGAGCTCGCCCTCGACCGGGCCCGCCGGTTCGGCGACGTGAACCTGGAGACCAAGGCCCTGGCCGACGCCGGCCTGGCCCACGTCCAGGCGGGCCGGATGGCGCAGGGGATGGCGCTGCTCGACGAGGCCATGGCGCTGGCCTGCGGCCCGGCCGACGACGCCGACGCGGCGGGCAAGTCGGTGTGCTCGTTCCTGACCGCCTGCTACCACGCCGGCGACTTCGACCGGGCCAGCTCGTGGGCCGAGGACCTCCGCCGCCACGGGCTCATCGGGCCGGCGCCCGGCGTCCCGATCTTCCTGGCCAACCACTGTGACGCCGTCCAGGCGGCCCTGCTGTGCGAGCTGGGCCGGTGGGCCGAGGCCGAGCACCTGCTGACCCGGGCCATCGAGCAGTTCGAGGCCCGGATGCACCTGCCCAGCTGGCACCCGGCGATCGCCCTGGCCGAGCTGCGGATCCGCCAGGGCCGGCTGACCGAGGCCGAGATGCTGCTGCTGGGCAAGGAGGGCCGCCTCCAGGCGCTGCTGCCGGCGGCCCGGCTCCACCTCGCCCGCGGCGACCACGAGCTGGCCCGGGCCACCGCCGTGCGC
>JBOGHR010000403.1:0-1827 GCA_050744905.1 Acidimicrobiales bacterium | reverse complement strand
GCGCCCGCAAGGCGCGGGCCGCCAAGGCGAGGGCGACGGGCAGGAAGGCCGAGCCGTCGGGCTGACGCCTGCGCATTCGGCGGCGACGGCCCGGCCCGCGTCTCCGGCGGCCACGTCGGGCGGATGGCCGGGGAGGACGCCGGCGCCCCCTCGTAGGGTGGCGGCGATGCGGATCGCCACCTGGAACGTCAACTCCCTCAAGGTCCGCCTGCCCCGGGTCGAGGAGTGGCTGGCCTACGCCCGGCCCGACGTGCTGTGCATGCAGGAGACCAAGCTGGCCGACGGCGCCTTCCCGTCCCTCGCCTTCGAGGCCCTCGGCTACCGCAGCGCCCACCACGGGGACGGCCGGTGGAACGGCGTCGCCATCCTCAGCCGGGTGGGCATCGACGGCGTGATCGACGGGTTCTGCGAGGGCCTGGAGGCCGACCCCGACACCCGGCTGATCTCCGCCACGTGCGGCGGCGTGCGGGTGTCGAGCGTGTACGTGCCCAACGGCCGGGCGGTGGGCAGCGAGCACTACGCCTACAAGCTGTCGTGGCTCGAGCGGCTGCGCCGGCACCTGGAGGCCACCGCCGACCCCGACCAGCCGGTGGCGGTGTGCGGCGACTTCAACGTGGCCCCCGAGGACCGCGACGTCTGGGACCCGGCGGCGTTCGCCGGCTCGACGCACGTGACGGACGCCGAGCGGGCGGCGCTGGCCCACCTGCGGGACTGGGGCCTGGTCGACGCCTTCCGGCTGGTGCGCCCCGAGGACCGCCTGTTCACCTACTGGGACTACCGCGCCGGCGACTTCCACAACCACCGGGGGATGCGCATAGACCTGGTGCTGGTGTCCAGGCCCCTGGCCGAGCGGGTCAGCTTCGCCCTGGTCGACCGCAACGCCCGCAAGGGCAAGCTGCCGTCCGACCACGCCCCCCTGCTGGTGGACGTGGCCGACTGAGGGCCTGCCCGCCGGTCAGCGGATGGCGGCCAGGCGCCGGCGCTCGAGGTCGGCGGGAAGGGCCTGCCAGAGGTCGTCGTCGAACAGCTCGGCGGGCAGCGGCAGGGCGGCCGCCCCCGAGCCGCTGAGCAGGGGCGGGCGGCGGGGGTCGCGGGTGCCGGCGCTGCCCCCCCGGCCCCGGGAGATGATCAGGCCGAAGGTGGGGTCGGGCACGGCGTCGAGGGCGGCCCGCACGCCGTGGAGGCCCCGGAAGCGCTCCCAGGCCTCCTCGTCGGCGAAGGCCACCTCGAGCACCACGCCCCAGCTGTGGTGGTGCCACGACCAGTCGACCGCGCCCGAGGCGAGGGCGGCCTCGACCAGGGCGTCGCCGTGGGCGTGCGCCCACAGCGACGCCGGCGACGACCCGTCGAGGACCTCGATGGACATCCAGTGGGGCACGGGGCGGGGGGCGGCCACCTCAGCCCCGGAGCTGGCTGCGCAGCTTGCCCAGGCCCGATCCCAGGGCGTCGCGCAGCTCGGCCCGGGACATGCCGGTCTCGTTGTGCAGCTGCTTCATGGAGCACGGCTGGCAGCCGTCGAGCCCGTAGTGCCGGGTGATGACCTGGCGCTCCACCGGGTCGAGGGCGGCGAACAGGTGGGGGGAGCGGGCGTGGAGGTCGAGCAGGTCCTCGTCGATCTCGCCCTGGGGGTCGGCGACCTCCGGACCGGTGTCGGGATAGGGCCATCCGTCCTCCGCCGGCCACAGGAAGGTGCGCATGTCGTTGTTGTCGCGCCTGTTGGCACCCCGAGTCAACCCCTGTTCGCGCCGGCCGGCGGGCCGCCGCCAGTGGTTCGACCTCGTTCGTTCGCTTCGCTCACTCCATTCGGTCGAGTTGGATCGTGCTCCG
>JBOGHR010000402.1:0-2063 GCA_050744905.1 Acidimicrobiales bacterium | reverse complement strand
GGTCACGTACGCGCTCATTCCCGAGGAATCCGGCCCAGCTGTCGCGCCACTCACCCGATGCGCCCGGGAAGGCCCGAACCAACTGATTCACGTCACGTCGTTCAATGGCCTGCACGAATGATGTGAGAGCGTTCCGTATCGCAGCCTGGTCTTCCGCGGGATCGCGCCCCGGCGGCGGTGGCGGCGGCGGCGATGCCGCCCAGGTAGGCGGCCCGGTGGCCGGTGAGCAGCGAGCGCATGGCGCCCCGCTCCCCCGCCGCCTCCAGCTGGGCGAGGATGGCGGTGAGGGTGCCGGGGGCGGGCTCCAGGAAGTCGGTGCGCAGCTGGCGGAGGGCCTTGAGCAGCTTGCGGTACTGGACCAGCTCGGCCTGGCAGCGCAGGCACGACTCGACGTGGGCGCGGACTTCGGGAGCCGCTCGCTCGACGCCGTCGACGATCTGCGGCAGACGATCGGCGACGCGGTCACACTGCACGGGCCCTCTCCTCCTGACCGTTGTCCTCGCCCCGCAGCGGGAAGAGCCGCTCGCGCAGCTTCCTCCGCGCCCGGTGCAACCGCACCTTGGCGGCCCCCTCGGTGATGCCCAGCTCGGCGGCGATCGCCTCGTGCGGCAGGTCGTAGACGTCCCTCAGGACCACGACGGCCCGCATCTCCGGCGGCAGGCTCTGCAGCGCCTCGGCCAGCACCCGTCGCTCGTCGGCCGAGCCGAGCCGGGCCTCGGGCCCGGGGCGGTCGTCGACCGCCTCGGCGGCCTCGTCGATGGCGTCGTGGCGGTTGCGAGACGCCCTGACCAGCTGGTCCTTGGCGCAGTTGGCGGTGATGCGGTACATCCAGCTGGTGAACTTGGCGTCCCCCCGGAACCGCTTCAGGCTCTTGTAGGCCCGAATGTACGCGTCCTGCACCACGTCCTGCGCGTCCTCCGCGTTGCCGGTGAGCCGATAGGCGAGCGTGTACATGTCGGCCTTGGTGGCTTCCACCAGCCCGGTGAACGCCGCCATGTCGCCCGCCTTGGCGGCGGTGACCAGGTCCGCCATGTCCGGCGCCATCGCTCGTTCGACTCCCCTCGGTGGAGGAAGGTTACCGGCGGTCGGTCGTCGCTCCCCGGCCTACCGGGTCTCCCGGTGGGCCGTGTGGCGCCGGTCCCAGCGGCAGTACTTCTTCAGGTCCATGCGCTCGCGGTCGTTGGTCTTGTTCTTCATGGTGATGTAGTTGCGCCGCTTGCAGACCTCGCAGGCGAGGGTGACCTTGATGCGCTTCTCGTTGCGAGCCATCGAACCAGTGTAGTGAGTAGCGGCGGTCGGACTCGAACCGACGACCACACGATTATGAGCCGTGTGCTCTGACCAACTGAGCTACGCCGCCATGGCGGAGGTGCTGCCCGGCCCGGCGGGCCGGCGAGCCCTCTGTGGGAATCGAACCCACGACACCAGCCTTACCATGGCTGTGCTCTGCCGACTGAGCTAAGAGGGCGATCGGCGCCCGGCACGACCGGGCGGCGGCCTTCGGGCCGTGACCGGCCATGATAGTTCGCCGTGCCCGAGACCTCGCCCGCCCTCGCCGTCGGCGTCCGCCTGGCCACGCTGGCCGACGCCGAGGCGGTGCGCGCCATCTACAACCGGGAGGTCACCGGCTCGACGGTCACCTTCGACCTGGTGCCCCGCTCGCTCGACGACCAGCGGGCCTGGCTGGCCGCCCACGCCGGCGCCCACCCGGCGGTGGTGGCCGTCGCCGGCGACGCCGTGGTCGGCTTCGGCTCGCTGTCGCCCTACCGGGACCGGCCGGCGTACGCCACCACCGTGGAGGACTCGGTGTACGTCGAGCGGGAGGTGCGCGGCCGCGGCGTCGGCCGGGTGCTGCTGGCGGAGCTAGTGCGGCTGGCCGGCCTCCACGGGTTCCACTCCCTGATCGGCCGCATCGTGGGCGGCCACGACGCCTCCATCGCCCTGCACCGGGCGTGCGGCTTCGAGCTGGTGGGCGTGGAGCGGGAGGTGGGGCGCAAGTTCGGGCGGTGGCTCGACGTGGTGGTGATGCAGCGGCTGGTGGCGGGCGAGGCGCCGGCGCCCCG
>JBOGHR010000401.1:0-25473 GCA_050744905.1 Acidimicrobiales bacterium | reverse complement strand
CCGGGTGGCCTGGGCGGCCGCCGTGCCGGCCGTGCCCGTCGCCGCTCTGATCCTGGTGATGGTGGGCCCCCGGTCGCTCTCGCGCCTGGTGGCCCTCACCTCCGTCAGCCTGGGCTTCGCCCTGCCGATGGCCGCGCTCACCGCCGGGGCGCTGTGGGCGCTCCTGCGGGGGCGGGTGCTGGCGACGGCCCTCGGCTCGTGGTTGGCCTGGGCCCTGGTCATCTTCCTCCAGGGCAAGGACTCCATCGGCCCGTGACCCGGGTCGCCCGTGCCCGGCGCAGGCGACGGAACTACAATGGCCGTACGCCGGCCTGGTATCCGGCGACATATCCAGCTCCGAGGCCGACAACCCCGCGGATGGGCGACCAGGCTGTCCCCGCCGGCCATCATCGGAGCTCCTCCAAGAGGGGGGTTTCACCAAGATGCTGCGGCTCCAGGCACCGCTACCCGACCGCTACACCCTCGCGTCGCCCGAAGAGCTGGCCGGCTGGATCGGCGGGGCCAAGTCCCGCCTCGGCGAGCGGCTCCTGATACTCGGCCACCACTACCAGCGCGACGAGGTCATGCGCTGGGCCGACGCCCGGGGCGACTCGTTCGGGCTGTCCCGGCTGGCCGCCGCCAACGCCACCGCCGAGTACGTGGTGTTCTGCGGCGTGCACTTCATGGCCGAGTCGGCCGACATCCTCACCGGCGACCACCAGCAAGTCGTACTGCCCGACCTCAACGCCGGCTGCTCCATGGCCGACATGGCCGACGTCGACTCGGTGGAGGAGGCGTGGGAGGCGCTGGCCGGGGTCGTCGACATCGAGCGGGTCGCGCCCATCACCTACATGAACTCCTCGGCCGCCCTCAAGGCCTTCGTGGGCGACCACGGCGGGGCGGTGTGCACGTCGTCAAACGCCCGGGCCGTGCTCACCTGGGCCCTGGAGCGGGCCGACAGGGTGCTGTTCTTCCCCGACCAGCACCTGGGGCGCAACACCGGCCACCAGCTGGGCTTCGACGAGTCCGACATGGCCGTGTGGGACCCCCGGCGGGACCTGGGCGGCCTGGAGGAGCGCCAGGTGAAGGAGGCCACCTTCCTGCTCTGGAAGGGCCACTGCTCGGTCCACCAGCGGTTCCGGCCCCAGCACGTGGCCGACTTCCGGGCCGCCCACCCGGGCGGCATCGTCGTGGCCCACCCGGAGTGCGCCCGGGAGACCGTCGCCCTGGCCGACCAGGTGGGCTCCACCGACTTCATCATCAAGGCGGTGGAGGCGGCACCTGCCGGAGCGGTGCTCGGCATCGCCACCGAGATCCACCTCGTCCAGCGGCTGGCCGCCGAGCACGCCGACAAGACAGTGGTGTCGCTGGACCCGCTCATCTGCCCCTGCTCCACCATGTTCCGCATCGACGCCGCCCACCTGGCCTGGGTGCTGGAGAACCTGGTCGATGGCCGGGTGGTGAACCGCATCACCGTCGACAAGGCAACGGCTAGGTCTGCCAAGGTGGCGCTGGAGCGGATGCTGGCGATCGTCTAGCCCCGTCCGAGGCAGGATAGAGGACATGGACCTCTCGGGAGCCACCGTCCTGCTAACCGGTGGCACCGGTTCGTTCGGGAACGCGTTCGTCCAGCGAGTCCTCCCGACCTGGCCCGATGCCGTGATCCGGGTCTACTCCCGGGACGAGCTGAAGCAGTCGGAGATGCGGGCCCGCTTCGGGGACGACCAGCTCCGGTACCTGGTGGGCGACGTGCGCGACCGAGGGCGCATGGCCCGCGCCGCCCAGGGCGCCGACGTTATCGTGCACGCCGCAGCCATGAAGCAGGTGCCTGCCTGCGAGTACAACCCCTTCGAGGCCGTCCGGACCAATGTCCTGGGCGCCCAACACGTCGTCGATGCCGCCATCGACGCCGGCGTCCCCAAGGTGCTGGCCCTATCCACCGACAAGGCCGTGAACCCCGTGAACCTCTACGGGGCCACCAAGCTGTGCGCCGAGAAGATCGTCGTCCAGGGCAACGCCTACGCCGCCCATTCCGTCACCCGGCTGGCCTGTGTGCGTTACGGGAACGTCATGGGGTCGAGGGGCTCGGTCGTCCCCCTCTTCCGCGAGCAGACCGCCGGGACGGGCCGCCTGACCATCACCGACGAGCGCATGACCCGCTTCTGGATCACCCTCGACCAGGCGGTGGACCTCGTGCTCTACGGCCTGGAGCACATGGTCGGTGGCGAGATCTTCGTTCCCAAGATCCCTTCCATGCGCGTCGTCGACCTCGCCGAGGCGATGGCACCCGCCGCGCCGCGTCAGGTCATCGGGATCCGTCCGGGCGAGAAGCTCCACGAGCTGCTGATCACCTCCGACGAGAGCCGCCACACCATCGACGCCGGCGAGGTCTACGTCGTCCTGCCCGAGCACCCGTGGTGGGAGTCGCACCCACGCTGGGTGGAAGGCAAGCCGCTGGACGACGGCTTCGTCTACTCGAGCGACCGGAACAGCCGGTGGCTCTCGGCAGAGGACCTCGCGGGGATCCTCCCTTGATCCCGTACGGGCGCCAGACGCTCGAGGACGACGACGTCGATGCCGTAGTCGAGACGGTCCGCGGGGACTGGCTCACCCAGGGGCCGACCGTGGGCCGGTTCGAGGAGGCTCTAGCCGCGTCGGTCGGAGCCGGCGACGCTGTCGTGTTCTCCAGCGGCACGGCTGCCCTCCATGCCGCGGTGGCAGCCGCCGGGCTCGGGCCGGGAGACGTCGTGGTCACGTCCCCGCTCTCGTTCGTCGCCAGTGCCGCGTGCGCCCGCTACGTGGGCGCCACGCCTGCCTTCGCCGACGTCGACCCTGCCACACTGAACGTCGACCTCTCGCTCCTCCCCCCCGCGGTCTCAGCAGCGGTCGTCGTGCACTACGCGGGTCTGCCTGCAGACCTCTCGGCAGGGAGCTACCGCCCGCCGGTGGTCATCGAGGACGCCGCCCACGCCCTCGGCGCAAGGACTCCCGACGGCCCAGTCGGCAACTGCGCCCGGTCGGACATGTGCGTGTTCTCGTTCCACCCGGTCAAGACGATCACCACCGGAGAGGGCGGGGCGGTGACCACCAACGAGCCCGAGCTGGCCGAGTCCCTCCGCCGGTTCCGCAGCCACGGCATCGTCCCCCGCCCGGAGCGAGGCGGTTGGGCCTATGACGTCGTCAGCCTGGGCTTCAACTACCGAATGACCGACCTCCAGGCCGCACTCGGCCTCAGTCAGCTGGCAAAGCTCGAGCGGTTCGTTGAGCGGCGCAACGAGCTCGCCGACCGGTACCGTACCCTTCTCGCTGACCTGCCGGTCGAGCTCCCGACCGCTGCCCTTCCCGGCCACCGCCACGCGTATCACCTGTTTCCCATCCGCGTGGCCAACCGAGCGGGGGTGTACGACCGGATGCGTGAGGCGGGAATCGGCGTCCAGGTGCACTACGTCCCGATCCACCATCACCCGTACTACACCGATTTCGCGCCCGTCGGCGGGCTCCCCGCAACCGACGCCGCCTATGAACGACTGCTCTCCATCCCGCTCTATCCTGGCTTGGACGAGAGACAGCAAGACATGGTCGTGGACGCGCTCAAGGCATCCCTGTGATCGATCCGGTCGAGATCTCGATCGGCTCGCGGAAGGTCGGCGACGGCCACCCCTGCTACGTCATCGCGGAAGCAGGGTCCAACCACAATCGCGACTTCGGCATGGCTCGCCGCCTCATCGATGTCGCCGCCCAGGCGGGGGCGGACGCCGTCAAGTTCCAGACCTTCACCGGCCGGACGCTCTACTCGAGGAGGGCAAAAGGCTTCCGCTACCTCGAAGGCGTCAGCGACCTGTCGCCCGCGGCGCTTCTGGAGAGCCTCGAACTCCCGCGCGACTGGCACACCGACCTGGCGGACCACTCCGCGGCCTGCGGGATCGAGTTCCTTTCCTCCCCGTTCGACCGCGACGCCGTTGACCAACTCGACGCGCTGGACGTCGCAGCGTTCAAGGTTGCGTCGTTCGAGCTGGTCGACCTGCCGCTAATCCGCTATATCGGCGAGCGGCGACGCCCCGTGATCCTGTCGACAGGCATGGCCACACTGGGGGAGATCGAGGACGCACTCGAGGCCGCCCGTGCCGGCGGGACCGACCAGCTGGCGGTCCTCCAGTGCGCGTCCGTGTATCCCGCGCCGGCGACCAGCATGAACCTGCGCGCCATCTCGACACTCAAAGCCGCCTTCCGCCTCCCGGTTGGTCTCTCCGACCACTCCCTGGGCATCCACATCCCGGTCGCAGCCGTGGCGCTCGGCGCTGACCTGCTCGAAAAGCACTTCACGCTCGACCGTACGCTCCCCGGGCCAGACCACTCCTTCGCCATCCAACCGGACGAGCTGCGCTGTCTGGTCGAACAGGTGCGGGAGGTGGAGGCGGCCCTCGGCGACGGCGTGAAGGCGGGGCCGACGCCCGCTGAGGCCGAGGAGATGTTCGCCAAGGCCCGCCGGTCAGTCGTGGCAGCCGTCCGCATCCCGGAGGGCCATCGCATCCAGCGGGAGATGCTCACCGTGAAGCGGCCGGGGTTCGGGATCAAGCCAAAGTTCATCGACGCGCTGGTAGGCCGCACCGCGACCACGACCATCGAGGAGGACGAGGTCATCACCTGGGACATGGTGTGACCGAGGCCGCTCTGGTGTTCGACGACGGGCCTGGCGCCGGCATGGGCCACCGGCGGAGGATGTCGGCCCTCGCGTCGGCGCTCGAGGAGCTCGGTGTCCGTGCACGTATGGTCGCGTCGGACGGTGGGCCGGTCGACGCCGAGGTCGTCGTGGTCGACTCGTACCGGTGGCGGGTCGATGAGCCCGGTCGGTTCGCGGGGCGCGTTGTCGCGGCGATCGACGACCTCGCCCGCGACCTGGCGTGCGATGTCGTGGTGGACCCGAATCCGGGGGCGCCGCTCGAGATCCACCATGCCGCCCGCCGCGCCCTGGTCGGCCCCAAGTACGCCCTGGTCGACCCGTCGCTGGCCGGGATGACAGCCCGCGCGATCGCGAACGAGGTCACCACGGCCCTGGTCGCCTCGGGCGCTTCGGACCTCGAAGGAGTCGGCTCGCGCATGGCGGCCGAACTCGCGCGCCTCCTTCCCGGGGTGCAGGTACGCCTGGCGGTGGGGCCCTGGTCGAACTCGGAGGTTCCCGAAGGCGTCGTCGGCGTGCGGACGGACTCGGGCCTCGAGCCCGCCCTGGCCGACGCAGACATCGTCGTCACGGCCGCCGGCGTGACCCTCGTGGAAGCACTGGCGCTCGGTCGCCCGGCCGTCGCCGTCGTCCTCGCCGACAACCAGCGCCGGGCGGCTCGTGGCGTGGACGCCGCAGGTGCCGCCTTGGTGGCAGGCGTCGCCGACGCACCCGAGGTGGCGGCGAGTCTGGCGCGGGATGCGGCTCGGCGCCGGTCCCTTGCTGTCACAGCCCGCGCCATGGTCGACGGCCACGGCGCCCAGCGCGTCGCCAGCGCGCTGCTGGAGGCCTCCGGGTGAGCGGCTCCGCCGTTTGTGTCGTCCAGGCTCGCACGGGGTCGAGCAGGCTCCCGGGAAAGGTGCTCCAGGACCTCGGTGGTCGCCCACTCCTGTCGTTCATGCTCGACCGGTTGTCCAGCCTGCGGTCGGGTCCCGTCGTGGTGGCGACCTCCACCCTGGACCGCGACGAAGCCGTCGCCGCGCTGGCGGTGGAGTGTGGCGTCGAGTGCATCCGGGGACCCGAGACCGACGTGCTGGCCCGGTTCACGACCGTGCTCCACGCCCATCCGGCGGACGACGTCGTGCGCCTCACGGCGGACTGCCCGCTCGCCGACCCCGACCTGGTCGAGGCCGTCCTCGCCCTGCACCGACGGCGCGGCGCCGACTACACCTGCAACGTGCTCCCACGGACCTTTCCGAGGGGGCTCGATGTCGAGGTCGCGACCGCCAGTGCCCTCCGCAAGGCCGCCCGAGAGGCCGTCGACCTGCCCGAGCGCGAGCACGTCACGCCGTTCCTGTACCGGCATCCGGAGCGCTTCACCCTCGCCAACCTCCGTTCCGGGCACGACCTCGGCAAGGAGCGATGGACCGTGGACACGGCCGACGACCTGGCAGCCCTGCGCCAGATCGTCGAACGGATCGGGGGCCGCACCAGGGCGGGGTGGCGTGAGATCCTCGCCCTTACAGGCCGTCGTGCCACTCCCAGGCAGGGTGAGCTCCGGCTGCGGCCCGCCGAGGCGGGGGACGCTTCTGCCGTGCTCGCCTGGAGGAACGATCCGGACGCCGTCCGGTTCAGCACCTCTGGCCGGCCAGTGCAGCCGGTCGACCACCGCTCCTGGTTCGCCGCACGCCTGGAGGACCCCGCGTCCCGCATCTGGATCGCCGACCGGGACGGCAACGGCCTCGGAACGGTTCGCATCGACGTCGAGGACGCCGTTGGTGCGGTGAGCATCGCGGTGGCGGAAGAGGCGCGGAGGCAGGGGATCGCCGGTCGGATGCTGGATCTCCTCCAGCGCGAGCTCGCCGGCGACTTCCAGGTCGTGCGACTGACGGCGCTGGTGCGGGAGGACAACGCCGCCTCGCTCCGACTGTTCGCCCGCGCTGGGTTCGTGCCTGTTGCGACCCGTGGCGGGTTCAGCCTCCTGTCGTGGGCGAAAATGGTGACCGACCGGGAGGACGCCCAGCGATGATCCGCTACTGCCGACGATGCGTCATGCCGGAGACAAAGCCGGACCTCCGCTTCGACGCCGAGGGCGTGTGCAGCGCGTGCCGGAACTTCGATGCTCGGATCGAGGTCGACTGGGACGAGCGCCGGCAGCAACTGCTCGAGATCCTCGAACGCTACCGATCGATGAACGGGACCAACTACGACTGCGTGATCCCGGTCAGCGGTGGCAAGGACAGCACGTATCAGACCATCCGCATGCTCGAGCTCGGGATGAACCCGATCTGCGTCACCGCCACGACCGACAAGCTCTCGGACATCGGTCGCCGGAACATCGAGAACGTCAAGCGCCAGGGCGTCGACTACGTCGAGGTCTCCACCAACCCGGTCGTCCGACGGCGCATCAATCGCCTCGCGCTCCGCCAAGTTGGTGACATCTCGTGGCCGGAGCACGTCGCCATCTTCACCATCCCGGTCCGTGTTGCGGTGCAGATGCGAGTCCCGCTGATCGTCTGGGGCGAGAACTCCCAGAACGAGTACGGGGGGCCGGCGGCGGCCGCCGAGGACAATGTGCTCACGCGGCGGTGGCTGGAGGAGTTCGGCGGGCTTCTCGGGCTGCGCGTAAGCGACCTTGTCGGTCAGGACAGCATCGACGCGAGACACCTGATCCAGTACACCTACCCGAGCGACGCCGAGTTGAGCGACGTGGGCGTCACCGGGATCTTCCTCGGTTACTTCCTTCCGTGGGACGGCCTCGGCAACGCCCTGTTCGCCCAGGCCCACGGGTTCGAGACGTACGGAAGGCCGGTGGAGGGGTCCATCGTGGACTACGAGAACCTCGACAACGTCCAGACCGGCATCCACGACTACTTCAAGTTCCTGAAGTACGGCTTCGGCCGGGCGACCGACCTGGCGTGTATGCACGTCCGGCGAGGCCGGCTCTCCCGGAACGACGCCCTCAAGATCGTACGCAAGCACGACGGGCGCTTCCCGTCCACCTACCTCGGATACCCCCTCGAGGAGGTCCTGGGAGAGATCGGCGTCTCGCTGGACGAGTTCCAGGCCATCTGCAACCGCTTCACCAACAAGAAGCTCTTCGTCTGCGACCGTCACGGCGAGCCCGAGCGCGACGACGAAGGCAACCTCGTGAAGGTGAACTACGACAACGTGCCGGGCTGATGAGCACGGTCGCCATCGTCGACTACGGGATGTGCAACCTCGACTCGGTCCGCCGGGCCGTCGAGGAGTGCGGTGGCCGCTCGGTCGTGGTGACGAACGACCCGGCGCAGGTGGCCGCTGCCGGGCACATCATCCTTCCCGGCGTCGGAGCATTTCCAGACGCGATGCGGCAACTCAGGGAGCGAGGACTCGACAAGAGCCTCTACGAGCAGGTCGTCGTCGAAGGCGCTCCGTTCCTCGGTATCTGCCTCGGCATGCAGCTCCTGGCCGCCGTCGGCTTCGAGGGCGGGCCCACGGAAGGCCTCGGCTGGATCGACGCTGCCGTGCGCCGGCTCACGCCGACCGCGCAGGACCGGCAAGTCCCGCACGTCGGGTGGAACGAGGTCGTCCCCCACGGCGACTCCCCGTTGTTCGATGGGATCGAGCCGGCGAGCGACTTCTACTTCGTCCACAGCTACCACGTGGTCTGCGCATCGGAAGACGACGTGGCTGCGACGACGCCATACTGCGGGGGCTTCACGTCTGCCGTTGGGCACGGGAACGTCCACGCCGTCCAGTTCCATCCGGAGAAGAGCCAGAGGGTCGGCCTGCGGCTCCTTCGCAACTTCCTCGATCAATGACGTGCTGAAGGTCCGCGTCATCCCGACATTGCTCTATCGCGACTTCGGACTGGTCAAGGGTGTGCGGTTCGACTCGTGGCGGCACGTCGGAGGCGCCATGCAGGCAATCAAGGTCTACAACATGCGCAGTGTCGACGAGATCGCCTTCCTCGACGTGGCGGCGACGCCGGGCGGCAGTTCCCCCGACTTCACGCTGATCGATGACCTGGCCGACGACTGCTTCATGCCGATGGCGGTCGGAGGCGGTGTGCGTTCGGTCGATGACTTCCGGCGGCTGCTCCAAGTGGGCGCCGACAAGGTGGTGATCGGAACCGCCGCGGTGACCACACCGGATGTCGTGGCCCAAGCTGCGTCGCGGTTTGGGAGCCAGTGTGTCGTGGTGGCGGTCGACACGGCGACGTCGAACGGATCGGTGCCGACCGTCCGGATCCGGTGCGGCCGGGAGGACACCGGTCGCGACCCGGTCGCCGTGGCCTCGGAGCTTGAGGCCCTCGGCGCCGGCGAGGTGCTCCTGACGTCGATCGACCAGGACGGGACCATGGAGGGCTACGACCTTGAAACGCTCCGTCGCGTCTGCGACGCAGTGTCCATACCGGTCATCGCCTCGGGCGGGGCGGGTAGCTACGAGGACATGACAGATGCGCTCGTCGCCGGCGCCAGCGCAGTTGCCGCAGCGAGCATCTTCCTGTTCACTCACCTCACGCCGATGGGCGCCAAGGAGCACCTGCGCTCTCGGGGCGTCCCTGTGCGATTGTGATGCCGTGACGGAGCGGGACGACGCCTTCGAGGCACGCCGGCTCGAGCGGCTCTGGGCAAGTCGCTTCGGCGACGACTATGTAGAACGAAACACTGCTTTCGACCACCGGACTGAGTTCTGGGGTTGTCTGATCCAAGAGCTTGGACCGACGAGCGTGCTAGAGGTGGGCTGCAGCATCGGTGGCAACCTCAGGTGGATGCGGGGCGCGGTCGAACGCGTGATCGGAGTTGACGTCAACTGGAAGGCGCTGACGTCCCTGCGCGGAGAGCTGCCGAACGTGGGGGCGGCGGTCGGAGCGGCACGGAAGTTGCCCTTCCGGAGCAGCTCCTTCGACCTGGTCTTCACGATGGGCGTACTGATCCACCAGCCAAACGCGTCCTTGCTCAGCGTCATGGGCGAGATGTACCGGTGCACTCGCCGGCGGCTGGTCGTTGGAGAGTACTTCGCACCCGACACTATCGAGGTCCCGTACCGCGGCCAGCAAGGAGCACTATTCAAGCGCGACTATGGCTC
This sequence comes from Acidimicrobiales bacterium, assembly GCA_050744905.1. Classification (GTDB taxonomy): domain Bacteria; phylum Actinomycetota; class Acidimicrobiia; order Acidimicrobiales; genus DATLFN01. The sequence goes on along the minus strand of JBOGHR010000401.1, from coordinate 15,764 downwards.
GCTATTCCTTGAGCATTTCAGTGACCTCCGCCTTGTCGACTCTGGTTTCCTCGGGCGCAATGATGGCTGGGACGATATCACCTATTGGGTCCTAGAGCGGACTCTTGAACCGGAACCGTGAAGCCGGCGCAATCCCCGCTGAGTTCGGAATCGGCTCGTGCGCTCCTCGGAGCGGGCGGCCTCTACACAGTCGGGCGCCTGCTCCAGTTGCTCGGCGGACTTCTCGTCGTTCCGATCCTCACCCGGTCGTTGACCCCCGCAGACTTCGGAACTGTTGCCGCAGCGCTGGTGGTTGTCCAACTTCTGGCATTGGTCGCCGCCGTCGGGCTTCCCGCTGCATTGACTAGGATTATCTTTGACCCTGACGGCGGAGAACACGCGCGCGGAATCGTGCTCGCGGTCTTCATGTTCGCCCTTCCTGCTGCGGGCGTTGCCCATCTTACCGGCCCGTTCTGGACCGGCGTCTTCCGAGAACTGGAGTACGGACGCGCGGCTCAGACCGCCGTCCTGACAGCCGTCCCTCTTGCAGTGCTCACGGCGACACTATCGGTGTTTCAAGCCCAACGGCAGGCAGTTAGATTTGTTGTCATAGCGCTCCTCGGGACGGTCGGCGCCCAGGTCGTCGGCATTGCCTTACTGCTCACCGATCCCGATCGTTCCGCGGTCCGGTACCTCCTCGGCTACTTGATCGGCTCCTCTCTCGCCGCAGTGCTCGCCGTCGGATTCACCGGTCTGAGCGCCCGGGTCCTCATCGATCGGAGGCCCCTTCGCGCCGCTCTTGCCGTCGGTCTGCCTACCGTTCCCCATGTGCTCGGTCTATCCCTCCTTTCTGCTGGTGACCGGGTCCTTATCGAACGCCTTCATGGGCTCGGCGCCGTCGGACGCTATCAGGTCGCCTATGCATTGGGAACTCTCGGCCTCGTTGCCCTAACCGCACTCAACAACGCATGGGCGCCACTGGTCTACGGAGCGTCGCCGGAGCGACGCTGGCAAGAGCTTGCCGCCACATCGACCGCGTTGTCTCACCTGGCCACGCTTTCCGCCGCGGGTCTCGCCTTCGCAGCGCCGCTGGTAGTCCGCGTAGCGGCTCCGCCTGATTATGGTCATCGCACAATGGGGATTACGGCCGCCATCGTAGCGCTCGCCGTCGTGCCCTACGTTGTCTACCTGTCGCGCGTACACGTGCTCTTCCAAACCACTCGGACCCGCGCACTTGCCGTCATCACCCCGCTCACAGCGGTCGGGAACATTGTCCTCAACCTACTCGTCCTTCCAGTGGCCGGACTTCCAGGTGCGGCGGGCGTGACCGTGGCGACCTATGCAGCGCAAGCCACGCTCGTGCACCGGCGAGCGTCCCGACTGGCCGCTGTCCAATGGAACCTGCGGGAAGACGCACGGACCTGGGTTGTGGCAGCATGTCTCGTCGCCCTAGGTGCGGCTCTCCCCGCCACCGGAGCGTGGGTGGCCGTAAGGTTTCTCGCGGCGCTCGGCTTCGTGGCCATGGCACTAATGCGCATTCGCCGCCTCGTAGATCCAACTGGTTCACGCCAGAAGGGAGCATGACTAGACTCGTCCGTCTGTGAACGTCGACAACGGCTACTATGGACACCGAGAAATCCTCGCTGCCTACGCTGGCCTCCGCTCACCCGCACCCCCGATTTGGGGCTATTTGCAGCACGGATGGCACCCTGGACGTGGGTACCCGGATCGCTATCGACTGTCAAGACACTTCCCCAAGCTCGTATGGTCGTGGCGGAACCTTGCGGAGGGACAACGTCTAGGGGCTAGCCGGTACATCGCAATCGGAGCACCGTTCCTCTACCTCGACCGCCTACTGAGAACCAACAAGGAGTCCCCCGCCCGAACGTCCACGCTCGTCTACCCTTTCCACAACGCTCCGGAGGAGCACGCTCTTGGCTCCCACCAAGCCGTGATCGAGGCCGTAAGGGAGCGGGAAAAGGGCGAAGTATCCGTCTGTCTCTATTGGTTGGACTTCGCAAACATGCCGTTGCGCCGGTCATATGAGGAGGTGGGCTTCCGCGTCGTAACCCATGGCCGGCGGGACGACCCGCAGTTCCTCCATAGACAGCGATCCGAGATCCAGCGACACGCGCGCGTAGTGTCGAATCGAGTTGGGACTGCGATTTGGTACGCCGCAGCCTGCGCACGCGAGGTCGAGCTTTACGGTCCCTCGTTCGCCGTGGGGACGGCGGAGGAGGGCGCCGAGTTTGACGCATTCCAGCGCTCTGAGTGGCCGGAACTGTTCGCTGGTCCCTTGGCCGCCCAACCCGCTCTCGAGCTGGGTCGATTGGAACTCGGCCATGAGTATATTCTGCCACCGAGTGACCTGCGAGAGGTGGTCGGATGGACGGCCCTCAGGATGCTCGCCGAGCCTGCCGTGCATTCGGCAGTCGCCGCCCGTCGAATCGCGAAGCGAGTGCGCAACACGCCACGCCGCGGGGTACCCGTGGCAGTGCGCGCGGAGATTGGTGTCGGTAGGCGGGCGACCCGTGACAATGTGTCACCGGATCGCCGCGCGGTCGGCGTCACCCTGTTCGCGGTGTCGCAGTGGAGGGCCCCCACGCAGACCTTTGTGTGGCGTGAAGTCGAAGCTGCTGTTTCCGCCGGTGTGGAGGTGGCCGTCCTAAGCCTCAAGCGACCGGCCGCGTCGGTCGGATCGGACCCACCTATAATCTATCTCCGACCCGCTCGAGTCAGCATTCGGCTTCTCGCTGAGGGGGCTCGCCGTCCGCGCCGGACCGTAGCCACCCTCATCGACGTCGCAATGCGGTCGTCGACGCAGACCGCTTTGGCGAACCTGTTCGCCGCAGCCTCCGGTCTGGCTGTTCAGTCGACCATTCCGAAACCATCCTGGATCCACGCCCACTTCGCATGGTTCGCCGGCACGGCGGCCTACGCCTTGTCGCGGGTGTCTGGCGTACCCAACAGCGTGATGGTGCACGCCTTCGACGTCTTCGACGACCGGTTCGTCGACCGGCTGACCGCTCACAAGCTCCGTACCGCTGCCTTCGTCGGCGCCGAGTCCGAACGCATCGCTGAAGACGTGGCGAGGCGGTTCGGCTGTCGGGTCGAGGTGGTCCGCATGGGAGTCCCACCCGACTTCGTTGTCGAGACGACTGGACCACGAACGTCGCGTCGCGTCATCTCCGTGGGTTCGCTGGTTCCGAAGAAGGGACACGACGTCCTTCTTCGCGCTCTCGCTGAGGTGCCGGGGGACTGGCACGCCGCGGTGATCGGTGAGGGCCCAGAAAGGGCTCGTCTCGAAGCCCTGCTTAGCGAATATGGCCTTCTTGGTCGTGTCGACTTTCCCGGACACCTTCCGGCGGAGAGGGTCCGCCGAGAGCTCGATTCGGCCGCCGTATTCTGCTTGGCAAGCGTTGTTACACCTACTGGCGACCGCGACGGCGTGCCCAATGTGCTGATCGAGGCGATGGCACGTGGGCTGCCAGTAGTCGCAGCCGATGTCTCGGGTGTTCCCGACCTGCTCGGCAGTGACCGTGGCATCATTATCAGGCCAGGGCGGGCGGACGAGCTCGCCGACGCTATCAGTCGGGTCTTGGCTGACCCGCTTGCGGCACGCGACCGCGCGGAGCGCGCCCTTGCGCACGTCCGGGACCACTACACAACGGATGTCAACTGGCGAAGGCTGCACGCACTCATGAGAATGCCCTCGTGACCCAAGTCGGCGCTCCCTGTCATCTGTCACCGGACTGCACCGTTCGAGTGAACAGGTCGGCGTAGCGGCGGGCCAGCTCCTTGAAGTCCGGAATGGCGGAAGCAGCCTCTAGCGACCGGTTTCGCTCCGTCGAGTCGTCCAGCACTCGCACGATCGCGGCTGCCAACGCTTCGTCGTCGCCAGGCGGGACGGCGACGCCACCGCCCCCGAGAGTCTCCGCCATCCCCGGGATCTCCGTGGCGACCACCGGAAGACCGGTTGCGAGTGCCTCGAGGACTACGACGGGCCGCGCCTCCCGATGGAGCGACGGAAGGACGAATGCGTCGAGCGTCCGAAGCCAGTCGGCCACAGCAGAGCCGGCAGGGATCATTCCAACGAAGCGAACCGGGAGCCCATCTGCGTCTGACTCCAGCTGCTCACGCAGCGGACCGACACCGCCGATCTCTACCTCCAAGTCAACCCCCTCGTCACCGAGTCGGCGGACTGCGTCCAAGAGGACGTTCCAACCCTTTTCGGGAACCAGACGGCCGAGCCCTCCGACCCGAGAGATGCGGCTGGATTGAGGGCTTTCGGGGTGAAACACCGAACGGTCGATGGCGTAAGGGATGTGCGTCAACGAAGCGCTGTCGAACGGGTGCATGCGCAGGAGGAACGCCGCCATGGCCCCGGTGACGGCGACGCACCCATCGGCGCGAGACGCCAGCGGGCGGTCCACCAGTCGCCGCCAGGCCTGTCGGTGGACCTCCAGGTTGTGCTCGACAATGACGACGTACGGGGGACGGCGACGGCCAAGGACGGCGAGACGGGAATATGCGTTCGCATGCCACAGGTGGCTGTTAACGAGGTCGAAGTGCCCATTCGAGATGGTCCGGTTAAGCTTGAATAGTCGGCCGAGACCCGGACTCCCTCGACGCCGTAGCACCGTGACCGGGATGCCGAGTCGACGGAAGTCCCCCTCGAACTCGCCTGGGGCCATGGCCAAGACTGAAGGCTCCCAGAACCCGTCCTCGGCGGCGGCGCGAACCAGGCCAAGCAGCTGAGTCTGGGCCCCACCCAATCCCAAGGATCCGATGACGTGGAGAACCTTCAGGACGGACTCCGCGTCCGTCGCTTCGGCGGACGGGCAAGCTGCTCAACCGCACCGGCCCACCACGCGAGAGCGATGGCGAATGTCGACACTAGCGACCACGCCCGCTCCTGCGCTGGGGCGGATTCACCGCCAGCACCGTCCAGGAGGGCGACGGCGGCGACTGCCCCGGCGCAGGTGACTGCCGGCTTGAATCGCGCCCCTAGCACCAGCAGCACGGCCGCCGCAGGGGGAGCGGAGAGCAGCACGAGGTGACGCCCGCTCAGTGGCAAGCCGATCTCCCGCCAGCCCAGAGCCTTCCACCGCCCGAACCGATAGTACTGCGCGACGAGCGCCGCCAGAGTCGAGCGCGGTCGGTACGCCACGTCCAGGCCAGCGACGAACCAGACTGTCCCAAGCCGCTGCATACGACGGTTCAGCTCGTAGTCCTGGTTGGTATGAAGACGTTCGTCCCATCCGCCGACGAGGCGGAGCTGCTCGGTGCGGAAGGTCCCGAGGTAGACGGTGTCGGTAGCCCCGGACGACCTCCGACGCCGATACCGGGCCAGCCCCGTAGCGTAGGGATTACGCAACGCCCGCGCGATGCCACGTTCCCTAGCTGACGCGTGCGGACAGGCGGTCGCAACCTGCGCTCCACCGACCACGGCGATTCCAGGCGAGGCCAGAAGCAGCTCGACGCAGTCCCGGACGTAGGATGGAGGCACAAAACTACGAGCATCGACGCGACAGAGGTACTCGCCAGTTGCCGCCGCCAAACCCACGTTGAGGCCAGATGGTGTTGTGCCCGCAGGATTGCAGAGCACGGCGACCGTCCCAAACGCGAAACTGGCTAGCGCCTCTTCGGCGCGTTCAACCGTAGCGTCCGTGGAAGATCCATCTACAACGATGATCTGCATGTGATCCAGCGGAAAATCCTGCAGAGCGACGTGACGGATGCAGTCTGCAATACTTGCCGCCTCGTTCCGGGCCGGGATGACAATGGTAACGAGCGGCCATTGCCGATCCCTCACCTGCCGCGTCTCCCCAGCACGCTCCGGAGCGTGCGACCGATGATCCGGGCATCCAGCGCGATCCCCTGGTGGCGGAGGTAGTAGAACTTGTACTGCAGCTTCTCCATGGCGTCCATGTGGCCCTCCCCGTAGTCGTACTTGACCTGCGCCCAGCCGGTCACACCCGGGCGTACGAGGTGGCGGAGACGATAGAAGGGGATCTTCTCCGTGAGATCCTCGACGTAGTGGACCTGCTCGGGCCTCGGCCCGACGATGGACAGATCGCCCTTCAGCAGGTTGAGGCCCTGCCCGAGCTCGTCGAGGTGGGAGCGCCGCAAACCGCCCGAACGCTGTCACCCGGGGCTCGTTCTCGGTGGTCCACTCCGTCGACCCGTGCCCCGTACGCATCGTCCGCAGCTTGTACACGGTGAACGGCGCCCGGTTCCGCCCCACGCGCACCTGCCGGAAGAACAGTGGCCCCCGGTTGGCGAAGAGGTTGCCCACGGCGACGAGCAGCAGCGTGGTCAGCACGGCGAGGGCCGGGATGGCAACAGCGATGTCGAGGGCCCGCTTCATCCGCCCGTACCTCGCCCGGTGCAGCTCGCCGATGTCGAACATGAGGGCCATGCGCTCCAGCTCGGAGAGGGGCATCTTGCCGAGCCAGTCGTGGTAGACAGGGAGAGGGTGCGGACCCTCACGCCGACCCCGTGCAGCTCGGCCGCCTGGTGCACCGTCGACTCGTCGGCCTGCGCGTCCCGGGAGAGGACCAGCACCGTCGCCCGGGCCGGTCGGCCCGCCTCAATCAGGCGCCGGGGGCCGTCCCCGGTGGCTCGCGCCTCGTCGGGCGCCACGACCGCGACGAGCCGTGCCGGGCGCTCGGGGCGCCGCTCCAAGTCGGCCCGCAGCGCGTCGGTGTCCTCGGCGCCAGCCACGAGGACCACGCGGTCCCGCTCCTCCTGGCGCAGCCGCCCCCCGGACGACAGGGCGGCGCACAGCACGTACCACGGGACCACCAGGAGCGCCGTGCCGAACACGACGAAGCGGGGCAGGAGCGCGGAGCCGAGGGCCAGTTGGGCCACCGAGATGGCCAGGGCGCCGGCGACGCTCGACGTCACCGCCATTCCGACGGCCGGTCGCCAGCCGCGGGCCAGGTCGGGCAGCCCGAACCCGTAGGCGGCGATGCACAGGATCGAGATGTACCCGAGCGACCAGGCGAAGCGGAACGAGTCGAGGTAGTCGTAGGGCGGGTCGGCGACATCGACGGCGTGGTAGCGCCCCAGGGTGAGGACGAACGCCGCCGTGCCGAGGTAGAGGAGCAGTCGTGCGGCCCGGCGCACTAGGCCTCCTACCTAGATCCCCAGCAGGGGCGCCAGGAACCGGCCGGTGTGGCTCTCCGGCGTCTTGGCGACCGTCTCCGGCGTGCCCTCCACCACCACCCGCCCGCCGCCGTCGCCGCCCTCGGGGCCCAGGGCGAACCCGTGGCCCGCCAGCGCCCGTGCAGCCACCTCGGCGGTGCCGTCCTCCGAGCAGCCGCCCACGACCACCACCTCGATCCGGCCGAGGGGCAGGTCCTGGGCCCCGAGGGCGGCAATGCAGGCCTCGATGTGGCGAGCCTCGTTTCTCGCCGGGATGAGAACGCTGACCGTCTCTCTGCGACCGTCATCGGCCGCCGAGGCCGATCACGCTGCGCATGGTGCGGCCGACGATCCGCGCGTCGAGCGCCAGGTCTTGGTGGCGCAGGTAGTAGAACTCGTACTGGAGCTTCTCCATCGCATCGAAATCGCTAGCACCGTATGCATACTTCACCTGTGCCCATCCGGTGAGGCCGGGGCGGACCAGGTGCCTCAACCCATAGAAGGGGATCTTCTCCGTGAGCTCCTCTACATAGTGGACCTGCTCCGGCCGGGGCCCAACAACAGAGAGATCGCCTATCAGCAGGTTGATCACCTGGGGTATCTCGTCGACGTGTAGACGGCGGAGGGCTCGACCGAATTGGGTCACCCTAGGGTCCTGAGGGTTCGTCCACGTTGCCGAGTCACTACCTGGGCGCATGGTCCGGAACTTGTAGATGGTGAACGGGCTCCCGAACCGCCCCACCCGCCGTTGCCGGAAGAAGACCGGACCGTGGTTGCCCAGCAGGTTGCCGGCGACGACGAGCGGGGTGGCCCCAACCAGCATGAGCAGCCCGGGTACCGCCACGGCGATGTCGATCGTCCGCTTCATGCGCCCGTAGCGGGCCCGGTGAAGCTCGCCGATGTCGAACATGAGGGCCATGCGCTCCAGCTCCGAGAGCGGCAGCTTCCCGAGCCACTCCTCGTAGAACAGGGAGAGCGTCCGCACGCGCACCCCTCGTTCGTGGAGCTCGGCCGCCTGGTGGACGATCGACTCGTCGGACTGGGCGTCCCGGGAGAGGACGAGCACCGTGGCATTGGCGGGCGAGGCGGCGTCGACGAGCGGCCGGCGCCCGTCAGGCGTGGTTCTCGCCTCCGTCGTCGCCAGCACGGAGACGAGCCGGGCCGGGCGCTCCGGGTTGCGCTCCAGGTCCGCCCGCAGTGCCGCCGCGTCCTCCGCGCCGGCGACGAGGACGACCCGGTCGCGCCCCTCCTGGCGGAGCCGCCCGCCGGAGGAGAGTGCGGCGCACACGACGTACCACGGCAGCACCAGGCCGGCGGCGCCGAAGACCACGAACCGGGGCAGCAGGGCAGACCCCAGGGCGAGCTGGGCCAGCGAGATGCACACCGCCGCCGAGGCGCCGGCCGCGGCCGACATGCCGAGGGCGGCCCGGAGGTTGCGGGCCAGGTCGGGCAGGCCCAGCCCGTAGGCGGCGCCGCAGAGGAAGGCGATGTACGCGAACGACCAGGCGAAGCGGAAGGAGCCGGTGTAGTCGTATGGCGGGTCGGCCACGTAGGCGGCGTGATACTTCCCGAGGCCCAGGACGATGGCCGCCGTTCCGATGTAGAGCAGGAGCCGGGCGCCGCGCCGCATGGCTACATCTCTACCAGCCGGCCTCGGCGGCGGCGCTCGGGCGGCAGGGTGCCACCTGCCGGCCCGGTGTCATGCCGGCTGACGCAGCACCACGTGCCCGCCGGTCGTCGCCAGGTCTCCCCGCTCGAAGCCGGCGAACTCGGCCGCCACGGGGACCGAGCGGAGCTCCTCCAGCCGACCGTCGTCGACCTGCGCGGAGTCCTCGACGATCTCGAAGCCGGCGGACCGGAACAGGGCCAGGTACTCCGAGTGGCGCATCCGGTTCTGGTACTGGATCGACGAGTTGTACAGCGCCCACCGCCGCTCCGAGTACCGGAGGAAGTTGTACGGGCTGATCGACCGGTCGAAGTGCGAGTAGTGGTCGCTGTAGTCGATGGCGAAGCTGGCCACGCCGCCGGCACGGAGGATGCGCCGGCACTCCTCGAGGATGAGAGCGATGTCCTTCCGCGGGATGTGCTCGAAGGTCGACGTCGACGTCACGCAGTCCACCGAACCCGGCGCCAGGCCGGTGGCACGGGCGTCCGCCGGTGCGGCGTAGCTGATCCCGAACGACAGGGCCTTCTCACGCACGCCGCCTCGCACGGCTGCCGAGCTCGCCGCCGAGAGGAGCCTCGCCTGCGCCTCCTCGCCGAGCGTCGGCTCGCGCACCAGTCGGGCCACCACGTCGTCGACGAGGTCGCCCCGGGCGTGCGGCGAGCGGTCGACGACGACCTGCGTCCCGACGCCGAGCGCGTGCAGGGAAAGCGGCATGTGGAGGTCCCACCCGGCGCCGAACTCGAAGAACGTCGCCTCCCCCGTGGGCGTGCGCGGGACGGCGTAGCGGTCGAAGGCGTCGAGGTGGGCACGGGCGCCGGCGACGGCCCGCCGGAGCCGCTCGTCGGAGAGGGGCACGCCGTGGGTGACATGCCGCTGGAGGACGTAGTTCAGCCGGTCGCCGCCGGGCACGGCCGACATGGCCTTCTGGAGCAGTGCCTTCGTACGCCAGTGCCGCAGGACGGTGTCTGCTCGCGAGCGCCGCCGTGACGGAGGGCTCACCGGGGATCCCACCGACACAAGCGGCTAGATCCCCAGCAGGGGCGCCAGGAACCGGCCGGTGTGGCTCTCCGGCGTCTTGGCGACCGTCTCCGGCGTGCCCTCCACCACCACCCTGCCGCCGCCGTCGCCGCCCTCGGGGCCGAGGTCGACCACCCAGTCGGCCGTCTTGATCACGTCGAGGTTGTGCTCGATGACCAGCACCGAGTTGCCCTGGTCCACCAGGCGGCCGAGGACGGTGAGCAGCTTGCGGATGTCCTCGAAGTGCAGGCCGGTGGTGGGCTCGTCGAGGATGTAGATGGTGTGGCCAGTGGAGCGCTTGGACAGCTCCGAGGCCAGCTTCACCCGCTGCGCCTCCCCGCCCGACAGGGTGGGCGCCGGCTGGCCCAGGCGCACGTAGCCGAGGCCGACGTCCACCAGGGTCTGCATGTGGCGGGCGATCACCGGCTGGTTGGCGAAGAACGACAGCGCCTCCTCGCAGGGCATGTCGAGCACCTCGGCGATGTTCTTGCCCTTGAAGGTGATGTCGAGCGTGTCGCGGTTGTAGCGGCCGCCCCGGCACACCTCGCAGGGCACGTACACGTCGGGCAGGAAGTGCATCTCGATCTTGATGGTCCCGTCGCCCGAGCACGCCTCGCACCGCCCGCCCTTGACGTTGAACGAGAACCGCCCCGGCAGGTAGCCCCTGACCTTGGCCTCCTGGGTCTGGGAGAACAGCTTGCGGATGGCGTCGAACACCCCGGTGTAGGTGGCGGCGTTGGACCGGGGGGTGCGCCCGATGGGCGACTGGTCGATGTTGATGACCTTGTCGAGCGCCTCGGCGCCTTCGATGGCCTTGTGGCGGCCGGGCACCGTCTTGGACCGGTAGACCCGCTGCATGAGGGCCCGGTACAGGATGTCGCTCACCAGGGTGGACTTGCCCGACCCCGACACGCCGGTGACGGCGGTGAGGCACCCGAGGGGGAGCTCGACGTCGATCCCCTTGAGGTTGTGCTCCCGCGCGCCCCGCACGACCAGCCAGTCGTCGCCCGGCTCCCGGCGCATCTCGGGCACGGGGATGGAGCGCCGCCGGGCCAGGTAGTCGCCGGTGATGGACCGCTCGCAGGCCAGCAGGTCCTCCACCGAGCCCGAGCACACGATCTCGCCCCCGTGCTCGCCGGCGCCCGGCCCGATGTCGACCACGTGGTCGGCCACCCGGATGGTGTCCTCGTCGTGCTCGACCACGATGACGGTGTTGCCCAGCCCCCGCAGGCGCTCCAGGGTGGCGATGAGGCGGTGGTTGTCCCGCTGGTGGAGTCCGATGGAGGGCTCGTCGAGCACGTACAGCACGCCCACCAGCCCGCTGCCGATCTGGCTGGCCAGGCGGATGCGCTGGGCCTCGCCGCCGGCCAGGGTGCCGGCCGAGCGGTTGAGGCTGAGGTACTCCAGGCCCACGTCGAGCAGGAAGCGGACGCGGGCCCGGATCTCCCGCAGCACCCGGTCGGCGATGAGGTGGTCCCGCTCGGAGAGGGTGAGGCCCTCCAGGGCGACCGACGCCTTGCCGATGGACAGGTCGCACAGCTCGAAGATGTTGCGCCCGTCCACGGTGACGGCCAGCGACGCCGGCTTGAGCCGGGCCCCGCCGCAGTCGGGGCAGGGGACCTCCCGCATGTAGCCCTCGATCTGCTCCCGCATGTAGTCCGACTCGGCCTCGGAGTGGCGGCGCTGGAGGTAGGGGATGACGCCCTCGTAGGCGGTGTTGTAGGAGCGGGTGCGCCCGTAGCGGTTGCGGTACTGCACGTGGACCTGCTTGGCCGTGCCGTAGAGCACCGCCTTCTGCTCGGCCTTCTTGAGCCTGCGCCACGGCGTGGCGGTGGCGAAGCCGAGGGTGTCGGCCAGGGCCACCAGCACCCGCCCGAAGTACTCGGTGCGGGCGCCCGACCACGGCGCCACCGCCCCCCCGTCGATGCTCAGGTCGGGGTTGGGCACCACCAGCTCGGGGTCCACCTCGTAGCGGGTGCCCAGGCCGGCGCAGTGGTCGCAGGCCCCGTAGGGCGAGTTGAACGAGAAGTTGCGGGGGGCCAGCTCGTCGAAGCTCAGCCCGCAGCCGGGGCAGGCCAGGTGCTGGCTGAAGGTGAGGCAGTCGTCGGGGCTGGCGGTGCCGTCCCTGCCCACGACCTGCACCTCGGCCACCCCCTCGGCCAGGCGCAGGGCCGTCTCCAGCGAGTCGGTGAGGCGGCGCTCGATGCCCTCCCGGCGCACCAGGCGGTCGACCACCACCTCGATGGTGTGCTGGTCGTAGCGGCCCAGCTTGGGCGGCGAGGCCAGCTCGTGGACCTCGCCGTCGATGCGGGCCCGCACGAAGCCCTGCCGGGCCAGGTCCTCCAGCAGGCCCTCGTACTCCCCCTTGCGCCCCCGCACCACCGGGGCCAGGACCTGGAAGCGGGTGCCGTCGGGCAGGCCCAGCACCCGGTCGACGATCTGCTGGGGCGTCTGGCGGGCGATGACCTCCCCGCAGCCCGGGCAGTGGGGCACGCCGATGCGGGCGTAGAGCAGGCGCAGGTAGTCGTAGATCTCGGTGATGGTCCCCACCGTGGAGCGGGGGTTGCGGGAGGCCGACTTCTGGTCGATGGAGATGGCCGGGGAGAGGCCCTCGATGAAGTCCACGTCGGGCTTGTCCATCTGCCCGAGGAACGGGCGGGCGTAGGACGACAGGGACTCCACGTACCGGCGCTGGCCCTCGGCGTAGATGGTGTCGAAGGCCAGCGACGACTTCCCCGAGCCCGACAGGCCGGTGAACACGATCAGCTTCTCCCGGGGCAGCTCCAGGGAGACGCTCTTGAGGTTGTGCTCCCGGGCGCCCCGAATTACAAGCCTGTCGGACATCGGGCACCACGATACCGGTGGCGGCCGGCTACGCCTCCGGCCTCGGGCAGCCTTGTCGTGAGTCGAGGGCTGGCGGACACGTCGGTGTTCATCGCCCGGGAAAGCGGGAGGACCGTGGATGCCGACGCCTTCCCCGACGAGGTGGCGGTGTCGGTCATCACGATCGGGGAGCTTCGAGCGGGCGTGCTCGTGGCGGAAACGGTCGAGGCGCGGCATCGGCGGCTCGGGACCCTCACGGCGGCCCTCGGGCTGGACCCCGTTCCCGTCGACGAAGCCGTCGCAGCACAGTGGCACGGCTGCGGGTGCAACTACGGGAGACCGGTCAGCGCATGCCGATCAACCACTCGTGGATCGCAGCCACGGCGATGTCGCTCGAGGTGCCCGTGGTGACGCAGGACCACGACTTCCCGGAGATCGAAGGGCTGCGCGTCACCCGCGTCTGACCACGTCCCTCCCGAACGGGCGTGCAGGCCAGGAGCCGTCGCCTGCGCCCCACCGCCTCAGCCGTCGCCGCCCGCCTTGACCGCCAGGCACAGGATCGACGTCCCCACCGGCAGCGAGACCCGGCGCACCACCGCCCGCTCGGCCCGGGTGAGGAACAGGGCGGCCCGCTCGATCAGCGGCGACCGGTCCTGCAGGCCGAGCTGCTCGGTGGCGCTGCGGGCCGTGCGCCGGCGCAGCCACACGGGCGCCACCAGCCAGCTGAACACGTGGGTCATCTCCACGGGCCGGAACCCCGACCGCTCCAGCTGGCCCCGCAGCAGCGGGCGGGTGTAGCGCCGCACGTGGCCCAGCATCTCGTCCGCCCCGCTCCACAGCCACTGGTGGGCGGGGACGGTGACGACCAGGCAGCCGCCCGGCTTCAGCACCCGCCAGGCGTCGCGCAGAGCCGCCTCGGGGTCCTCGAGGTGCTCCACCACGTCGAGCATGCTGACCACGTCCACGCTCGCCGGCCGCACCGGCAGGTCGCCGATGGCCCCGGCCACGGCCCGCAGGGCGTGGCGGTCGTGGGCCACCCGCACCAGCGCCTCGGAGCCCTCGACCGCCACCACCCGGTCGGGGTGGAAGCCCAGGATGGCGGTCACGCCGCCGGCGCCCGCGCCCACGTCCACCAGGAGCACGTCCCGACCGCCCACGGGCAGGTGCCGGCGGAGGGCCGCCGACACGAACGCCGCCTTGCTCCGGAACCACCAGTGCTCGGTGTCGGACTCGATGAGCGTGGACGCTTGCTGGTCGTCGAACACCCCGCTGGCCTTCCCTTCGTAGCGAAGATGCGCTGGCACCCGCTTGGCGCTGCCCACGATCCTGGGGATGGCGGCGACCATGGCGGCGCCGTCCCGCCCCAGCCGCACCTTGGTGCGGTCGTCGTGGCTCCACTCGATGGCCACCTCCCGCACCGAGATCCCCAGCCGGCGGGCGACGGCGATGGCCTCCACGTCCCAGGCGAAGCCGTCCTGGGAGCAGAACGGCAGGATGGCCCGCCACACCTCGGTGGCCGCCACCTTGGCGCCGCACTGGGTGTCGGTGATCCCCGGCGCCACCACGAGCTGGACCAGCCGGTTGTAGGACTTGCCCAGGAACTCCCGGAACCGGCCCTGGGGCCGCAGCAGCCTGGAGGCCACCGCATCCCGGGACCCGATGGCGAGGACCGGGCCCATGCGGGCGGTGAGGAGGATCTCCTGGAGCTGGTCGAGGGGGGTGGAGAGGTCGACGTCGCAAAAGCCGGCGTAGTCGGCGGTGGCCAGGGCCAGGCCGGCCCGGACGGCGGCGCCCTTGCCCTGGTGCGGCCGGCGCACGAGCCTGGCCGTGCGCCCCGGCCACCGGGCGACGAAGTCCTCGACCAGCTCGGCCGTGCGGTCGGCGCTGCCGTCGTCGACGAAGATCAGCTCGCTGCCGGGGGCGAGGCCGTCGACGAACCCGGCGATCTCCTTGGCGTGCTCGGCGAAGCGCTCCTCCTCGTCGTACAGGGGGACGACCAGCGAGAGCGAGCCACCGTGGTCGCCCGCCGGGGGCCGTGCCTCCATGCCGTGAATCCTGCCGTGCCCGGCGTCCCCGTCCAAGTCGAGGCCCCCCGCCGGCGGCCGGAACGCCCGTTCTACTCTCGGACCATGACCGTGATCCTCGGTCCCCTGCCCCCAGGAGGTCGAGGCGCTCATCGAGCGCCGCCGCGTGCTCGGCCAGGACCACCTCGACGAGGTCTGGAAGGGCGAGTACCACATGGGTCCTGCACCCAGCAAGGCCCATGCCTACGTCGACGACGAGTTGGCGGCGATCCTCCACGACCACGCCAGGCGGGTCGGCCTGTTCGGCAGCGGACCGTTCAACCTGGGCACGCCCGAGGACCACCGCGTCCCCGACCGCGGATTGAGGCCATCGACTGGCCGTAGCCGCCGGCGAGCGGCCCGTCCGCGGCACCGTCAGGCGCCGACCCTTCCACACCACGAGAGCGGTCGCGCTGGCGGCGGGTCCGCCACGGCCCTCAGGGCCGCACGGCCTCGTAGGTCGTGACGTAGACGTCGACGCCGCTGACGAGGGGCATCGAGTCGTGGCCCACGATCCGCCAGCCCGGTACCGGCTCCGGCTCCGGTGGGGCGACGCCCCTGGTGACCAGGCCGAAGCGGTCCACGCCGGCCCGTCCCAGCACCCCCACGGCGAAGGCCTGGTCTGCGTCGGTCTCGGCGGTGAGCCAGCGGCGCTCGCCGTAGAACGACCCGCCCTCGCGGGCCAGGTGGATGATGCGCGACACGAGGACCGGCTCTGGACGGTCGTTCAGCCACTGGAGGGCGCTGCCGAAGGCGTGCGTGCGCACCGACATCCAGACCAGGCCGAAGGCGGTGACGGCCACGGCCGTGGCGACGAATGCCCGCGCCGCCCATGCCCGCAAGTCGCCGAGCGAGGCGACGCCGAGGGCCGTGAGCAGCAGCCCGGACAGGAGGACGTACCGGCTGCCCCACTGCGGGGCGGCGCCGCCCAGGAACTGGGTGGCGTTGACGACCACCAGCGCGACCAGCGCGATGCCGGCGGCCAGACGGCCGGCCGTCGCCGACCAGCCCCGGAGGGCGCCGACCACGGCCAGCGGCGCCGCCGCGAACAGCCCGGGGACGAAGCC
>JBOGHR010000400.1:0-9456 GCA_050744905.1 Acidimicrobiales bacterium | reverse complement strand
GCTCGCCGCTCGGGTGGCCTCGACCGCTCGGGCCCGGAGCGGGCGCGGTGGCACCGCCCGGGTCGGCGCCGTCACGGTCACGAGCGTGCGGGGGATCACGGTCGCCGCGTCCATCGCCGACCGCCTGGAGGCCCTGCTGGCGGCGGCCGAGGCGGACGGCTTCGCCCTGGGTGGCAGCGGCTACCGCAGCTCCGACGGCCAGGTCGCCGCCCGCCGGGCCCACTGCGGCGCCAGCGACTACGACGTCTACGAGAGGCCGGCGTCGAGCTGCCGACCGCCCACCGCCCGGCCCGGCCAGTCCATGCACGAGCAGGGCCTGGCCGTGGACTTCACGTGGAACGGCGCCCTGATCACCAGCCGCAGCAACCCGGCGTTCCAGTGGCTCAGCCGCAACGCCGGGCGCTTCGGCCTGTACAACCTGCCCGCCGAGCCCTGGCACTGGAGCACTAATGGAAATTAGGTTGTCGCTGAACTAGCCTCTTCAGCACGGGCGATGGTTGTCGCTGTCGCCAGTGTGAGAGGAGCGGCGTGGCGCAACCATCGCTGGCGAACGTAGAGCAGCGGGCCCGCCAGCTCGCGGATGCCGGCAACGCGCCGTCGCCGCACGCGCTGGCGTCGTACGAGCGGCGTTGGCGCCAGTGGCAGGCGTTCACCGACCAGCACTCGATCTGCGCGCTGCCGGCCGACTCAGTGCACGTCGCCGCGTTCGCGGTTGCCTGGGTCCGCGCCGGCGTGAGTGCGAGCGGCGTGTCGTCGAACCTGTCGGCGGTCGGTTGGTACCACGCGCGGCTCGACCCGCCGGTCGAGGACGTGACCGGGCTGGCGAAGCAGGTGCTGCGCAGGCTACATGGCGATGGCTCGGACCAGCCGCTGTCGCCGGCGCCGGTGCTGTCGGTTGGCGCGTTGGTGGTGATGGTGACGGCGCCGGTGCGCGGGGTGCGGAAGCGGTCGGCGAAGCTCGTTCGGCAGTTGAGCGGCGCGCCGCCGCGCCAGCTCGTCGCGCTCGGTGCCGATGAAGTGGTGTTCGCGCCGGACGGGTCGTGGGTCGACCTCCGACTGCCGGCGTTGCCGGCGCGGGGACGGTCTGGCGACCTCGGGGCGGTGACGGTCCGGCTCGATGCGGGCACGACGTTGCTTGACTGCCCGGTGGAGGCGATGCGGTCGCTCGTCGCCGAGGCGGGTGACGGCGCGCTGTTCACCGAGCGGCTCGTACATCAGGCCGCCATCGACGAGTGGGACCCGTTCGACGCGAGCGAGGGGACGCCGCTGCGGTTGGCGGCGCGCAATCGGGCGCTGGTGTGCGTGGGCTACGCCGGGGCGTTGCGGGTCGAGGAGCTGTCGCAGGCCCGGGTCGAGCACCTCGAGCCCCTGGGCGGCGGTTACCGGCTGCGGCTGCCGACGACGAAGACGAGCCGGGACGGCGCGTCGCAGGCGGTGGTGCTCGACGCGACCCACGATGAACTGGACCCGGTTCGGGCGATCGACCGGTGGCTCGCCGTTCGCGGTGACGGCGACGGTCCGCTGTTCGGCAACGTCCATCACGCCGCGGACCTCGATCGTGGGATGACGACCGACGAGATCCGCGGCGTGCTCGCCGACCTCGCCGCGCAGGTCGGCCTGCCGGCGACGGTGTCGGGCCACTCGTTGCGCCGTTCGTGGGCGACGCACGCCTACCTGCGCGACCGGGACGCGCTCGGTGCCATCTCGCTGCACCTGCGGCACAGCCGGGTCGACAACACGGTTCGTTACATCGAGGACCTGGCGCTGCGCCTCGTCGACGCCGACGAGGTGCTGTCCCGGGAGGCTGTCATCGCAGGCCGGGGCGGTCAGAGCTCCCCGGCGAAGAACGTTGGATTCGACGATGCACCACTGGACGAGCTCGTGGCCGCCGCTCTCGACGCGACCCGCTCCGGTCAGGTGTCGTTCGCGCCGTCGACCTTGCGTGGCTACGCGTCCTACTGGTCGACGTGGGAGCGGTGGGCGAAGGCGAACGGCTTCGACGTGTTCCCCGCGGACCCGCGGGCGGTGGCGTTGTTCGCTGCTGCTCGGTCCGAGGAGGGGATCGCGCCGAACACGCTGCGGGGCCAGTTGCGGGCCATGGAGGCGGTCCACGCCGACAACGGCGTCCCGACGGTGGGGTTCGTGCGCCTGGCCGCGGAGATGATCGCCGGGCTCGAGCGCGACCGGCGCGCGCCCCGTCGGAAGGCGCCGATCATCCCCGTCGCTGACCTGCGGGCGATGGCGGCATGGTCGCTGGCGCAGGCCGACGAGTCGCTGGAATCGCTGCGCGACCACCTCATGGTCTGCGTCGGCTACGCCGGCGGGCTGCGGATCGACGACCTCCACCGGGCCCGCATCGAGCACCTCGGCGCGGTCCCGGCCGGCTACGTGCTGCGCCTGTCGGTGTCCAAGCTCAACCAGTCGGGCCGCCGGGGAGACGGCGTGCTCCTGGCGCGGCGGGATGACGAGCTGGACCCCGTCGCTGCCATCGACCGATGGCACGAACGCACGGGCATGACGAAGGGCCCGCTCCTCCCGGTGTTGCCCATGACACGGTCGTCGCGGCCGATCTCGAAGGACGCCATCGCGGATCGGCTCAAGCGGCTCGCCGACCGGGCCGGCGCCTCGGTCCGTCCCCCCCGGGCACAGCCTGCGACGGTCGTGGGCGACCCACGCCTACGAGGCCGGTCTGGATCTGTTGTCGATCAGCCGCCAGCTCCGCCACCGGCGGACGTCGATGACGAAGGGCTACGTCGACTCGCTCACGCCCTGGCGAGACAACGCCGGTGAATCGCTTCGCGAGGAGGCCGACGACGGCCGATGACCGGCGCGGTGCAAAGCGATTCTTCTGCGCCGGGACGAACCGCTTCGGCCGGCCGTGCACGAACCGGGTCGAGCGCGACGGCGAGGAGTGTGGCCGCTGCCGCGGGGTCGCCGGGCCGCCGCCCTTCGAACCGGTGGCGCCTCCGGAGCCGGCTGTCCCATCGCCGGCTGACGACTGGACCGTCGCCAGTCAGCTCCAGGCCCGGCTGGCGCCACTGGCGTCTGGCAACCCGCAGCTGGAGCGACTCGCCGGGCAGCTCGCTCGCCTCGACGGCCAGCACGTCCTCCTTTGGCGGCACGACCCACGAGCCTGCAGCGCTGCTCGTCCACCCCGGTGGCCGCAGCCTCCATCTCGAACCGATCGACCTCGAGCCCGACACGGACGTCCCGGCGGCTTGCGCCGTCCGCGCGCTCCTCGACCTCGCGCCCGATTCGTTCGGGCCGGTCTTTCGCTCGGCCGCCGGCCAGCGGCTGTCTCGGCAGGGCCGGCAACTACGCCAGCCACTCCCTCCGAGCCGGGTTCGTCACCGACGCCCTCGACGCCGGCGCCACCCGCGAACAGGTGCAACGCCACGGCCGCTGGACCAACATCCGCAGCATCGACCCGTACTACCGCAAGACCGAAGTCTGGGGCCGCAACAACCCGTCACAGAGGCTCGCCGGCTCGTGACCAACTTCCAGGCCGTCTACTACCGGGACCGTGATGGCGGCGAGCCGGTCCGCGAGTTCCTCGAGGCGCTGCCCGAGCCGGAGCAGGCGGCGATCGACAACCAGATCGACCGGCTGAACCTTCTGAACCACGACATGCCGCACCTGCCGTTCCCGCTCGGCTCGCAGGTCGAAGGCGAGCTCCGCGAGCTGCGGTGCCACTACGGCCGCACCCTCTACCGCGTCCTCTACCGCCGCTCGGAGCGGCTGATCGTGCTGCTCCACGTGTTCGTCAAGAGGTCCGCGAAGATCCCCGAGCGCGAGATAGACATCGCCCGCGAACGCTGGGATGACTTCAAGGCCCGCATGGACACCGAGCCCCGCGTGCCGCCTCGGGCAGCGGGCCACGACGCCCCCTGATCCGCTTTAGCAATAGTGCTAACATGGCTCGCGTGGCCAAGAGCGTCAGCCCGATCGGGACCAGCGTGCAGCAGAGCGTCGAGGCCAAGCGCGCGAGGAGCAAGCGCTACCGCGAAGCGCACGACCGGCTTCAGCCGTTCGAGGAGCTCGCACGGGTCGTGATCGTGCGCAGGGCGCGCCTCGGGCTCTCCCAGCAGGATCTTGCCAAACGCATGGGCACGACCGCGTCGGTGATCTCGCGCATCGAGAGCGGCCAGCACCGCACCAGCACCGAGACCCTCCGCCGGCTCGCCGAGGCGCTCGGCGGTCACGCCATCGTCGGCTTCGACTTCGGCACGCCAGCCAAGCCCGACCAGGAGCTCGTGCGGCTCTGAGGGAGACCGCAGCCGCGAGCCGCGCGCAACCTGGTAGCCATCCTCGCTGGCGCTGCGACTGCGCTCGTCCTGTGGCTGGTGCTCGTGCCATGGGATCTCTCCGAGATCGACGCCACCGGAGCCGTCATCGAAGGAGGCGGCGACGACAATGCCGGCGCCATCGCGCTAATCGCCGTCGTCGTCCTGGCGATCGCGTTGGCGTTGCTTCTCGCGCGACCAACCAGGGGCCACCCAGCACGCTTCACCCTCGGCGGCTACGTCACGTGGGCTGCCCTCTTCGGATGGCGGGCCGGTTCCGCTCGCTTCAGCGGAGCGAACCTCTACATCGTCCCGCTGGTGGTCATCGTCATCCCTGTCGCCGTCGCCGTTCCCCTGCTCATCCGGTCGCTGTCGAAACGACGCACCGTGTCGTCCTGAGCAGCGCGCGATCCTGGGGCCGTGACCGCCGTGGCTGCACGCACGCACGGGACGAGCGCCTGGTCGAGGGTGGCGCTCGTCCTGGCCGGCCTTCTCCTGCTCGCGACGTCTCTGTGGTTCGCGGCGAGTTGGGTCGACACCGGCCACGACTCAACCTGCGGGTCCGTCCTTCGGCCCAGTCTGTGGTTGGGAGACACTGCCCCCGACTCGTGCTCGCCAGTCATGCCGGTCAGAGCTGCCATCGCCGCCGCGACCGCCGCCGCCGGTCTCGTGTCGGGATGGATCGGGGTGTCTCGACGGCGGATCGTCTCGAGCGATGCGGCCATGATCGTGCTTGCGACGACCGTTGTCGGTGGGACGATCCTGCTCGTCGTGAACGAGATGGTGCGATCGGACGGGGGGCTCTGATGGGGATCAGCGACAACCGACGCCCGCGTCCGCACCATCCCAGGCACGAGCGCCCTGCAGAATGGAGTACCAATGGCAACTGAGCGGTGGCGCCGGAGGCGGTGAGGGCCCGGCGACCCGGGGTAGGGATCCGGTGAACGGCGACGGAAGGAGTGAGCCGATGCTTCCCTGCACCTGCGGCCACAGCGACTTCGAGCACGACACCGACGACGGCTCCTGCGCCACGTGCGGCTGCGCCGCCTTCGTCGTCGAGGGGAGCCACTGCGAGCCACTCAGCGCCGGCGAGGTCGAGCGGGGCGTGACGACGGCCGACCGGGGCTGCCGGTCGACCGACGCCGCTCAGGCGAGGACCGGGTCGATGTAACGCCGGGGGCGAGCGCGACACTGCACGGCGTGGAGCAGGCCACCCCGCCCTCGGCCGGAGGATCATGGCTGCTCGGGTCGACGCTCGACCTCCAGCGCGACCAGCTCGGCACCTACGCCCGGGCCATGGCGGCCCACGGGGACATCGCCCGCTTCCGGGTGGGGCCGCCGGGCCTGGGGTTCGACTTCGACGCCGTCTTCGCGCCCGACGCCGCCCGCCGGGTGCTGGCGGCCGACGCCGGGCACTACGTGAAGGATGCCCCGGTCATCGGCGAGTTCCGCCACTTCCTGGGCAACGGCCTGCTGGTGAGCGAGGGCGACCGCTGGCGGCGGGACCGGCGCATCGCCCAGCCGCTGTTCACCCGCCGGGCGGTGGCCGGCCACCTCGGGACGGTGGCGGGCGCCGCCGCCGACCTGGTCGGGTGGTGCGCCGAGGACGCCGACGCCCGGAGGCCCGTCGACCTGCACGAGCTGTCCATGCGGTTCGCCCTCCACGCCCTCGGTCGCGCCGTCTTCGGCGACGACATCGTGCGGGCGGCGCCGACCCTGCGCCGGGCGCTGCCCCCGCTGGGCGAGCACCTCAAGCGGCGCTCGCTGTCGCCGGTGCGCACGCCCCACTCGTGGCCGACGCCGGCCAACCGGCGGGCCGAGGCGGTGCGCCGGACGGTGTGGGGCCTGGCCGACGAGCTGATCACCCAGCGCCGGGCCGCCGGTCCCGGCGGCGGCGACCTGCTCAGCCGCCTGCTCGACGCCCGCGACCCCGAGACAGGCGACGGGCTGACCGACGACGACGTGCGCGACGAGGCGATCATCTTCCTGGTGGCCGGCCACGAGACGACGGGCAGCGCCCTCGCCTTCACGCTCCAGCTCCTCGGTCGCCACCAGGAGGTCCAGGACCGGGTGCGGTCCGAGGTGGAGGACGTCGTCGGGGGGGAGCGCGAGCCGTCCTACGACGTCGACGCCTTGGCCTACACCGCCCAGGTGGTCAACGAGTCGATGCGGCTGTACCCGCCCGCCCACACCGTCGTGCGCAAGGCCAGCCACGACACCGAGCTGTGCGGCTACCCGGTGCCCAGGGGCCGGATCGTCGCCGTCAACATCTGGGGCATCCACCACCGGCCCACGGTGTGGGCGGACCCTTCGCGCTTCGACCCCGACCGGTTCGGCGCCGGGGTGACCGGCGAGCGGAGCCGCAGCGCCACCCACTACACCCACCTGCCCTTCGGCGGCGGGCCCCGGGCCTGCATCGGCGAGCACCTGGCCATGGCCGAGCTGGTGGTGGCCGTCGCCGCGCTGGTCCGCCGCTACCGGCTCACGGCCCAGCGCGACGAGCCCGACCTCGAGGTGGACCTGGCCCTCCGGCCCCGGGGGGCGCTGCCCTGCCTGCTCGAGCCCCTCGACCGGCCGTGACCCGGCGCCGCCCGCCGCCCCCTGGGGACTGCGAGTGAGCTCCCTGCTCGGAAGAGGCGACGTCGGTCTGATCCCGGACAGCCACGGAGCCGACTCTCGCAACGACTCCTCCACGTCGATCAGGCAGACCGACGTCCCCTCCTCGCTCGCGTGGCTTCGCAGGCCCTACCCGGGCGGCGGGCCGGCAGGGTCGGGCCCGAAGGCGGGGTCGGCGCTGCCGAGCTTGCGGACGAGGCTGAGGTGGCCGCCGAGGTAGCCACCGACGGTCGCCACCACGCCGCCGCCCACGCCCAGCGCCACCGCCCTGGCGTGGGCGCCCCGGCGCCGGGCCAGCCACGACCACGCGTACAGCAGCGTCGCCCCCGTGTTCACCCCGGCGTGGAGCGCGCCGACCCGCCGGGAGCCGCGACCGCCCACCGCCTGCCACTCGGCCAGCCCGCTGGCGTCGACCGGTCCTCGCTCCATGTCCGCCCACCTACCCACGGCCAGCGCCGGGGAAGCGCCCACCGGGCCGCCTACCGGCCGCCGGTGCTGTCCGCCGGGCGAACCCTCAGGGGGCTCACAGCATCTTCCCAGGAAGCGGTGGGAAGCTTGGTGGCATGACGACGCCCGGCGGCGACCGCCCCAGCCGCGTCCTGGTCGTCGACGACGAGGAGAACATCACCTTCCTGCTGGACGCCGCCCTGCGCCACTTCGGCTTCGACGTGAAGGTCGCGGCCGACGGCCGGGACGCGTTGGGCCAGGTCGGGTCCTTCGACCCCGACGTGGTGCTGCTCGACGTGATGCTCCCCGACCTCGACGGGTTCGAGGTGGTGCGGCGCATGCGGCTGGACGGCCGGAAGGTCCCCGTCCTGTTCCTCACCGCCCGGGACACGGTGGACGACAAGGTGCGGGGGCTGACCCTCGGCGGCGACGACTACGTCACCACGCCGTTCAGCCTGGAGGAGGTGGTGGCCCGCATCCAGGTGATCCTGCGCCGCCAGGGGCGGGGCGACGGCTCGTCCAGGCTGGCCCTGGCCGACCTGGAGTTGGACGACGACGCCCACGTGGTGCGCCGGGCGGGGCGGTCCATCGACCTGTCGCCCACCGAGTACAAGCTGCTCCGCTTCCTGCTGCTCAACGCCGGACGGGTCCTGTCCCGCAACCAGATCCTCGACCACGTGTGGCAGTACGACTTCGGAGGCCACGCCACGGTGGTGGAGACCTACATCAGCTACCTGCGCAAGAAGATCGACACGCTGGGGCCGCCGCTGATCCACACGGTGCGCGGCGTGGGGTACACGGCCCGGGTGGGCTGATGTCGCTGCGGCGCCGGCTGCTGGTCGGGCTGGTGGCGGTGGCGGCCGTGCTGGTGGCCACCAACGTGGCGCTGTCGCGCATCATCGAGTCGTTCCTCCTCGACCGGGTCGACCGCCAGCTGGTCGAGGTGGCGCCACGCATCTTCGGCGCCGACCGCGGTGGGCCAGGCGGTCCCGGCTTCCCCTCGCCCGACGCCGAGACGCTCTCGGAGTACTTCCTGGCCCTGGGCGACCCCACCTCGTCGTCGCTCACCCACTTGAAGTCGACCCTGGCCGACGAGAGCAACCCGCCGCCCGTCCTCCGCCGCCGGGAGGTGCTCGCCCACCTGGCCGGCCGGGGCGACACCCCGCGGCCCTTCACCGCCGAGGCGACGGAGGGGTCGGCGTCGTGGCGCCTGGTGGCCATCGAGGAGCCCCACTACGGCGTGGCGGTGGTGGGCATCAGCCTCGACGACGTGGAGCGCACGGTGGAGCGCATCCGGCTGGTGCAGGCGCTCGGCACGCTGGCCGTCCTGTCGGCCCTCGGCGTCGTGTCGTGGTGGATGCTGCGCCTCGGCGTGCACCCGATCGAGGACATGGCCCGCACCGCCGACGCCATCGCCGGCGGCGACCTGTCGCAGCGGGTCGACCACCCCGGCGAGAGCACGGAGGCCGGGCGCCTGGGCGTGGCCCTCAACTCCATGCTGTCGCGCATCGAGGACGCGTTCCGCGCCCGGGAGGCGTCCGAGGCCCGGGTGCGCCGCTTCGCCGCCGACGCGTCGCACGAGCTGCGGACCCCGCTCACCTCCATCCAGGGCTACGCCGAGCTGTGGCGGGCCGGCGGCCTGCGTACCGACGCCGAGGTGGCCGACGCCATGCGGCGCATGGAGCACGAGGCGCGCCGGATGGCCGCCCTGGTCGAGGACCTGCTCCTGCTCGCCCGCCTCGACCAGCGCCGGCCCCTGGAGACGGGGCCGGTGCGGCTGGACCACCTGGTGGCCGACGCCGTACGCGACGCCCGGGCCGTCGAGCCCGACCGCCCGGTGGAGGTGGACGCCGCCCCCGTGACGGTGGACGGCGACGACCTGCGCCTGCGCCAGGTGGTGGGGAACCTGCTGGCCAACGTCCGCGCCCACACGCCGCCGGGCACGCCGGTGCAGGTCACGGTGGCCGGGGCCGGCGACCGGGCCCGACTCGAGGTCGCCGACGAGGGGCCCGGGATGGCGCCCGAGGTGGCGGCCAAGGTCTTCGAGCGGTTCTACCGGGCCGACGACTCCCGGGCCCGGCCCGGCGGCGGCACCGGGCTCGGCCTGTCC
>JBOGHR010000399.1:0-3993 GCA_050744905.1 Acidimicrobiales bacterium | reverse complement strand
CGGGCACACCTCACGCTCGGCAGTGGCGTCGAGCACGACTGTCGAGGCGTCGGCGAGGGCCGAGCGGGTGCTGCCCACGATGGCGACCAGCGGCACCCGGCGGTTGCGGAGGTACGGGAGCAGGGCCAGCACCTCGCCGGTCTCGCCGCTGTTGCTGATGGCGATGACCGCGTCATGGGCACTCACGGCTCCTAGACCGCCGTGGAGGGCGTCGGACGGGTGCAGGAAGGCGGCGGGCGTCCCCGTGCTGGTCAGGGTGGCGGCGATCTTGCGGGCGATGATCCCCGACGTGCCGGCCCCGGTCAGGATGACCTTGCCGCCACAGCCGGCGAGGACGTCGACGGCCCGCTGGAAGGCGTCGCCGTCGAGGCGGTCGGCGGCGTCCAGCAACGCCCGGGCCTCGATGCGGAGGAGCTCGGCGGCAGGAGGCTCGACCTCCCGGCCCTGGACGACGGAGAGACGAACCGGAGCAGCCACCTAGTCTTTATCGGCATGCCGGACCAGGGCATTGAGGCGGTCACCTTCGACTTCTGGAACACCCTCGTCTGGGAGGCTCCGGGGCAGCTGGTTGAAGGCCGGCTCCGGGCGTGGGCCGGCCTGCTGGAGGAGGCCGGCGTCCCCACGGAGGCCGGGCGGCTGGCCGCCGCCCACGAGGCGGCTTTCGCCGAGTACCAGGCGGCCTGGAAGGCCAACCGCCAGTACGTGGTGGCCGACGCCACGGCACGGATGCTCGCCGCCCTGGAGCTCGACGTCGACGAACCCGTGCGCGAGGCCCTGACCAGGGCCTTTGGGGAGGCCGGGGCCGCGACCAACCTGCAACTGGCCGACGGGGTGGGCGAGTGCCTGCGGTCCCTGCGCGCCCAGGGGCTGGCCCTGGGGATCGTGTGCGACATCGGCCTGACCCCTTCCCCGACGCTCCTCGGGCTGCTCGACCGCTGGGGGCTGCTCGAGCTCTTCGACGGCTGGGCATTCTCCGACGAGGTCGGGATCTACAAGCCCGACCCCGGGATCTTCCTCGTCGCCCTGGAGCAGCTCGGAGCCAAGCCCGACCAGGCGGCCCACGTGGGCGACCGCTTCCGGACGGACGTGGCCGGCGCCCGCGACCTGGGCATGGTCTCCGTGCGGTACACCGGCGTGTACGACGACCCCGAGTCCGGCCACGCGGAGGCCGACCTCGTGGTCGCCCACCTTTCCGAGCTCCCCGCCGCCCTCGGCGTGACGGTGACGTCTCCGCCCTAGCGTCACCCGGCCTCGGCCACGGCTCGGATCTCGCGGGCGACCCGCTCCCACGTCCGCTCCTGCACGGTCGCTCGGACATCGGCGTCCAGAGAATACGCCCGCTCGACGAGGGCGGCCACCTCGTCGAGCGGCGCGTCCACGTCGAACAGGAAGCCGTTGCGCCCGTGCTCGATGAGGTCGGGACCGAACCCGGTGCGGCTGCAGACGGGGACGACGTTTGCCATCATCGCCTCCAGCAGCGGGATGGGCCCGCCCTCCAGTCGTGAGGGGGACACGAACACGTCCATCGCCGCGTAGTACCCGGGGTACTCGTCGTACTCCGGCTCGACGTAGGTGAAGTTCGGCTCGGCCTCGAGTCTGTCGAACCCCGGCCACTCCGACCAGCCCTTGCCCACCAGGAGGAACGGTCTGCCGGGCAGGAGGCGGACCAGCCTGGCGATGCGGTCGGGTTCCTTGCGGGCGTAGTAGGCGGAGCTGAGGCCCACCGCGCCCGTGCCGTCCCGGTCGTGCGGGAAGAACCGCTCAGGGTCCGTGCCCGAGAGGACGACGTGCACCTTGTTCGGTGGGACGCCCTGGGCGACGAGCGTTCGGGCGTGGACCGTCGACATGGACACGACGGCCGACGCCAGCCGCAGCCGGCGGGCGACCCGGCGGGCGGTGGCCGGGTCGTCGCTGGGATGGGTGAACCAGACAAGGGTGCGCCGCAGGAGCAACGACGGGTTGCGGCGGACATGCTCGGTGAACAGTGAGTAGTGGCTGAAGAAGTAGGCCCGAGCGCGGGGCAGCCCCCGCGCGGCGTAGTGAAGGGCCGTCCGGCCCGGGTGGTAGCGGGCGATCTCCTTGCAGATGGTGTCCAGGACCCAACCCCGGTTGCGCTCGGACAGGACGAGCACGAGGTCCAGGCCAGGCACGGAGCGGAGCTTAGGGTGGGTACCCTCGGCGTCCATGGCCGGGTACGACGAGCTCGCCGCCTATGCCGTCCGGGCCTTGAACCCCGAGCGCAAGGCCGCGGTGGAACGCCATGCCGGCCGGGTGACGGTTGACGTCGGGTGCGGCAACGGCTCCTACGTGCTCCAGCTGGGCAATGACGGCCGGAGGCTCTTCGGGGCCGACGGTCACCGCTTCGAGGCGTGGAACGTCGCCCCTGAGCGGTTCCTCATGTCCGACGCCGCCCGGCTGCCGCTGGCGCCCGCGTCGGTCGACACGCTGCTGTGCTTCGAGACCCTGGAGCACCTGCCGGAGCCCGAGGGAGCGCTACGCGAGTACCGGCGGGTGACCCGGGGCCGCCTGGTGCTCACCGTCCCCAACTGCGACGTCTCCGAGGGGATGCGCCGGAGCAACCTCACTTTCGGCCACTACGTGGACCGGACCCACCGGAACTTCTACGAGCTGCAGAGCGTCAGCGCAGCCGTCGAGGCGGCCGGCTTCCGCGTGATCGAGGCGGGCTACATCAACCGCATCGACGTGTTTGCCTTCCTGGGCGAGGCGCTCCGGCTGCCCGCACCAGCGGTGCGCGTGCTCCGCAAGCTCCTCCGCCCCGTGGTCCGGCCCTATCCGATGACCTGCCTCGTGGTGGGCGAGGCAGCCTGAACCCCGACCCCCCGGCAACCTCGCTCTTTCAGCGGGTGCGGGAGGCCGCCCGCGCCGGCCTGCGCGCCCGGCACGCCCGCCACATCGGAGGTCTCTGGGGTGCTGAGGGCCTGGGCCTGCTGACGACCGTCGTGCAGACGACGTTCGTGGCCCGGGCCCTCGGGCCGCAGTCCTACGGCGTGGCCGCCCTGATCATCGCCGTCCCGTCGTTCCTGTTCAGCTTCCTGGATCCCCAATCAGAGTCTGCCGTCGTGCGTTACCTGGCCCGCTTCGAACGGGAGGAGGACTCGTCACGGGCTGCCGCCGTGGTGAAGACCGCCTACCTGGTCGACCTCGGCCTCGCCGCCGCAGGGTCGGCCGTGGCGTTGGTCCTCGCGGGGTGGGCCGCCCGTCACCTCGTCGACGACCCCTCTACCTGGTGGCTGGTCGCGGTGGCGGCCGCCGGGCTCTCGGCCGCGGGCCCGGCGGCCACGTCGCGCGCCGTGCTCTCGACGTTCGGGCGCTTCTCGCGTATCTCGTCGCTGTCGGCAGTGTCCTCCGTCGTCCGCAACGGGGCCATGATCGCCCTGGTCGCCCTGGATCTGGGCGTCCACGGCCTGGTGTTCGGCGCCGTGCTGGGCCAGCTGTTCGAGAGCGCCGTCCTGTACGTGGCGGCTCGGCGGGAGCTACGTGAGCAGACGGGCCGCAGCTGGAGGACCAGCTCCGCCCGCGACCTTCGGCCCCACACCGGTGAGGTGCTGCGGTTCATGGGGTACACCGAGCTGACGACGCTGTCGACGGCCTTCATCAAGCACGGCGACGTGCTCCTGCTCGGCCAGGCAAGGGGGCCGGCGGAGGTGGGCCTGTACCGGCTGGCGTCGTCGCTGGCGGCGGTCGCTGGGCGCATCGTCGTTCCGCTGCAGGCGGTCGTATACCCCGACGTCGCCCGGATCGCCGCCGAGGGGGACGATGCGGGGTTGCGGCGGCTCGTGCGCCGCCATTTCTTCACCGTCGGCCTCCCGCTCGCCCTGCTCGGCGCCGCCGCCCTGCCCCTCATCGGGCCGCTCCTCCGCCTGGCCGCCGGATCGGCCTACGAGGCGGCGGTCCCCGTGTGCCAGGTCCTCCTGGCCGGGACGCTCCTCGCCCTCGCCACCTACTGGCTGCGTCCGCTCTACCTGGCGACCG
>JBOGHR010000398.1:0-4886 GCA_050744905.1 Acidimicrobiales bacterium | reverse complement strand
ACGACCCCGACGTCGCCTTCTCCGCTCGAAGCCACCCGTGCGCAGCAGCGCCCGACGGGAAGGCTCATCGCCCTCTCCCGGCTTGCCTCAACTGCCCGAATGACGTCCCTCTCAGGGAGCCGCACCCCTCGGATTTCGGTGACCATCCCTTGCGCGAAGTGAGGCGGTCCGAGCTCCTCGAAGGCTGCTTCGCTGCTGGGCACGTCTGGTGTCAGTCCCGTGGGGATGAAGCAGAGCAGCATGTAACGACCCGGCGTCATCTGGACGCCGAGCGTCTCTGCTGTCTCTCCCGGGCAGGCCACGGATCCGCCGATGTAGTGCGTCACCTGTTCGGCTTCGTCCTCGGGTAGATCAAGCAGTTCCTCGACCGACCGGGTCTCGCCGTCGTTGACTCGGATCATCGCCATCTCGTGGGCTTCGCGGCCGCGGTTGGTCATGCGGAAGCCGTAGTCGCCTGCGGGATAGCTGGCGTCTACGCCCTGGAACTCATGGTCGACGGCGGTGACCTCGACGATGTTGGCAGTCGCCGATGCTGGGTCGCCTTCCAGTGCGGTCGCGTCTGCGGGGGCGTCGGGCGCGCATGGGTTGACCGGTCCATCGTGCTCCTGGCTGTCGACGTCACCGGTGGCCGGTGTGGCGCTCGTTGCTCTGCCGTCGGAGTCGCCGTCGCCGCAGGCGCCGACCACGGCGGCGAGCAGAGTGAGCACAACGGCGGCGAGCAGCAGCCTCCTGCTCGGTCCTCGGGCGGAGGGTGTGTGTTCGGACATCGATCTCTCCTTGTCTCGAACCTGTTTGGTTCTCGAGGCACGGTGACCGAAGCTCGTTCCGGTGTCGTCCGCCCCGGGGTTCTCCCGCGATCGCCGGGGGGTGGAGCCCGAGGTCGGGTGTCTCTGTCCTGGGGTACGCCCGATCCACCCGGGGACAGAGGCCCGACGCCGCCGGCTTCCGTAGCCTCTGGTGCATGACCCGGACGTGGCAGCGGTGGTGGGACGTGATGGCTGACGCGCCGTACTGGGTGCAGGATGCCGCGCTGGCCGCCGTGCTCACTGGCTTCACGCAGTGGGAGATCTCACAGGCGCCGTTCATCGAGGGCCCGCTGTGGGTCCAGCGTCTCACGTTCGCCGTCATGACCCTTTCTGTCGCCGGCCGGCGTGTGATGCCGTTTTGGGCGGCGGTTGTGGGATTCGCCGGCCTGTCGGCACAGACGATCTGGGGCGGGGATGCGGCGGTGGTCGGCGGATTTCTCGCCGGCATCATGCTCACCCACTCGGTCGCGCTGTACTCCACGCGGCGGGCGGCCGCCGCCGGCCTTGTGGTGGTGCTGGCCGGCGTGCACACCTACACCTTCGTCAACCTCGATGAGTTCCGCCTCGCCGACGAGATCGGCAACGCCGCCATTTTCATTATCATCTGGGCGCTCGGCCGAACCGTACGCGCACGTCAACGTCGCAGCGAGATCGCTGAAGCGCACGCGGCGCGGGTCCAAGCCGAACGCGACGCCCACGCGAAGGCGGCGGTCGCTGAGGAGCGGTCTCGAATCGCTCGCGAGCTTCACGATGTCGTCGCCCACGGTGTGAGTGTCATGGTTCTCCAGTCGGGCGCCGCCCGCCAGATGCTCGATCGGGACCCCGAGCGTGCTCGTCAACCATTGCTGGCCGTCGAGGAGAGCGGCAGGCAAGCCCTGGACGACATGCACCGCCTTCTCAGCATCCTGCGCCGGGAAAACGACGAAGCGGCACGCGCTCCCATCGTGGGGCTCGCTCAGCTGGACGACCTCGTCGCTCACATGAACGACGTCGGCCTCCAAGTCAAGCCCGTTGTGGAGGGCGTGGCCCGCCCATTGCCGCCGAGCTTGGAGCTGTCCGCGTATCGCATCATCCAAGAGGCACTCACGAACACGCTCAAGCACGCCGGACCCGCCGCCGCGACCGTCACTGTTCGATATCGGGCGACCGAGATCGAGATCGAGGTCGCGGACAACGGCCGCGGCCACTCCACGGGCGGATTGATGGGAGGGCATGGCCTGGTCGGGATGCGTGAACGGGCCGCCCTTTTCGGCGGTCATGTCGTGGCCGGTCCCCGCACCGACGACATTGGGTGGATCGTGCAAGCCACGCTGCCGACAGGAGAGTCTTGAGATGATCCGTGTCGTCATCGCAGACGACGAGGCCCTCGTTCGATGCGGGCTTCGCATGATCCTCGAGAACCAGGAGGACATCGAAGTCGTCGGAGAAGCTGAAGACGGAAGCCAGGCAGTCGCCTTGGCCCGGGGCCTTCGAACTGACCTCGTGCTCATGGACGTTCGCATGCCGGGTATCGACGGCATCGAAGCGGCCCGCCGAGTCGTGGCCGGCCCCCACACCACCAGAGTTCTCATGCTCACCACCTTCGATCGAGACGAGTACGTGTACGAGGCGATGAAGGCAGGAGCGAGCGGCTTTCTGCTCAAGAGCGTCCCGCCCGAACAACTCGTTGCCGCCGTCCGGATCGCGGCGGCCGGTGACGCGCTTCTCGCCCCAGCCATCACCCGACGACTCATCGAAGACTTCGTTCGGCGCCCACCCCCCGGCCGGAGGGTGCCCGACCGGCTCACCGAGCTCACCGAACGCGAGCGTGACGTCCTGCGCCTGATTGCCCAGGGTCACTCGAACACCGAGATCGCCGAGTCGCTCTACCTCGGCGAAGGAACGGTGAAGACCCACATCAACAGGATCTTCCGCAAGCTCGACCTGCGAGACCGCGCCCAAGCGGTCGTCCTGGCGTACGAAACGGGGCTAGTGCAGCCCGGACAGCACGGACCATCGCCCAAACAGCCCTAAGTCAACACGGGTCCCGCGAGCTCGCCAACCGCTACGGATTCGGCGTTGTTCCGACGTCGGAACAACGCCGATTGTTCCGACTTCGTGATTGTTCCGATGTAGTCGCAGCTTCCCTTGCGGCACACCTGTTTCGCGGCCCACGAGGTCGGAACAATCCAGCGTCTGACTCGCACGGCGCCAGTGGGCCAACTGACGACTACCGAGCGGCTTGAGCCGTGCCCGATGGGCCGTGCCGACACGGCGAAGCGCACGAAAGTCCATACAGAGGTGGACATCCTCGTCACCAAGCACGCGCAGGCCCACCAACGCGCCTCGCCGAGCATCGCCGGCCGATCTCACGTTGCGCACATCGCGGCGCGCAACGACGGACTCGGATTGTTCCGACCTCAGCGCAGGGATGCCCTTACAAGACGGCAGATTCACGCTCAGGTCGGAACAATTACGAGGTCGGAACAATCGGCGATCCGTACGCGACCTCGAGGCCGAGGGAGTGCCGCAAGACGTTCGTCGAGGTCCACTCGGTCCGGGTCGCCTGCCGGCCGGCTCTCACGACGCGGGATACGCGCCGTTAGGTCGTCTCCCGGGCTGGCAGCGACCCGGATTATGGAGCACGTGTTCTCGGGCGACTCCGCAGTCCGGTGCGAAATGCGATGCAGCGAGGCGCGTCGCGCTCGCAGGTCACCCGTCCGAGGCAGCGATGATGAACGAGCTGTCGCCCGCACCTCGTGTCCTCGGCTCGGCGGTCGACATGCTCGTTGGTCCCGGGGTAGCTCAACGGTCTGTTCTCGATTGCTGCCGGCGATGGGCACAAGTTCACTGCCATCCAACTCACCGTCCCCAGGACCGGCGGGCGGCACCGCCAGGGCATCGCCGAGCGCCAGGTTCTGGCTGGCCGATCCGCATCACGCAATGAACGGGGCGTTCGCCCTCGAGAATGTCGAAAACGGGTAGGTACGGCCATCTGACCCTTGTCGGTGCCCCCCTGGCCCGGTCAACCTCTCAGAACGACAGGCACGGCCGGGCGGAACGCGGCGGCGGCTTGCAGAAGGGAGCGCCGACATGGACCACACGGCCTACTGCCTCGGGTGCGGCACCGCTCTGGGGAGCGACCACTTCTGCTCGGCCTGCGGCACGGCGGCCGGCTCGGTGCCAGCGACGGGCACGCCGCCTGCACCGAGCGCTCCCACCGACCGCAACGTGCCCGTCGCCTGCATCCTGGCCGGGGCGGGCATGGTGCTGGGCGCCTTCCTTCCCTGGGTCAAGATCACCGCCCCCTTCGTCGGCTCGATGACCACGTCGGGCATCGACGGCGGTGACGGCTGGGTGGCGGTGGTGGCGGGGCTGGTCGTCGCCTTCGCCGGGTGGTCGGTGTTCAGCGGATCGGTCACCTCCACCGCCCGGTCACTGGTGCTGATCGGCGCCGTGGTGGCAGGGGGCCTGGCGCTGTTCGAGTACGCCGACATCTCCAGCCGCTTCGCCGAGGTCAGGTCGGACATGGATGCCGAGGGGTCGGTGTTCGGCGTCTCGCCGTCCGACCTGGTTGACACGGCCTACGGCGCAGGCCTGCACCTCATCACCGCGTCGGCGGCCGCCGCCTTCGTGCTGGGGCTGCGCCTGCCCGCGGCCCGAGCCGTCGTCGTCGCCCAGGGAGTGCGCTCGTGATCTTCGCCCTGTTCATCGCAGCGGTCATCGGCGCCGTCGTCTACTCCGACGCCAACAGCCTCGGAGCCCGGGGGCTGCGGGTGGGCAACACCAGCCCCGGGGGATGGGGCATGGGGGCATTCCTTCTCGCCATCGTCTTCGTGCCCGTCTACCTGATCAAGCGGTCCGAGGCCACCACCGCCCGCCTGGCCGTACACGCTCCGGCCGCGGGCGCCGCTGGCGGGTACTGCACCACCTGCGGCACGCCGCTCGTCGCCGGGGCCCGTTACTGCGGGACCTGCGGGACCGATCGGGGCGCGTGGTGAGCGGCCCGGGACTCGGGGACCCTCCCGTCGCCTCCCCGGCAGCGGCGGGTGCCGGGTGCCGGGCGTGTGGCGGCGCGTTGCGGCCCGGAGCGGGGTTCTG
>JBOGHR010000397.1:0-3871 GCA_050744905.1 Acidimicrobiales bacterium | reverse complement strand
CTCCTGGCCGCCGGGTACCCGGCGGCCGTCGCCGTCCTGACCCGGTGGCTGCCGGTGGTGCGCGAGCGGCGGTGGGGGTGGCTGGCCGTGCACCACCTGGGGATGGCGGCCATCGTGGGCGGATGGGCCACCCGGCGGCCGGGTGCGGCGGTGGTGAACGGCGCCTGGCTGGTGGCGTCGTCGGTGTGGTTCGCCGCCGGCGGGCGCCGCTGAGGGAGCGGTCAGCGGAAGTCCCGGGAGCGGGTGGGCATGGCCAGGTCGAGCGGCTGGATGCGCTCGGCCACCACGTTGACCACGCCCTCGGCCCGCTCCAGGCGGCCCCCGACCAGCAGGGCGGGGCAGGAGCGGGCCACCCGGCGGTGGCGGGCCCACACCCCGGGCGAGCAGATCACGTTCACCAGCCCCGTCTCGTCCTCCAGGTTGAGGAACGTGACGCCCGAGGCGGTGGCCGGTCGCTGGCGGTGGGTGACGACGCCGCCCACCACCACCCGCGAGCCGGGCTCGGCCTCGGCCAGGGCGGCGGCGGTGAGCACGCCCAGCTCGTGGAGGGCGGGGCGGGCGAACTCGGTGGGCGACGAGTCGGGCGACAGGCCCAGCGCCCACAGGTCGGCCGCCGCCCGCTCCCGGGCCGACATGGCGGGCAGGGCGGGCGCCGACTCCCCCGTCACCACCCCGGCCAGCCGCCCGGGGCGGGACTGGCTCACCGCCCCCGCCGCCCACAGCGCCTCCCGCCTGCTCAGCTTCTTCCCCCCCGGCCCTTCTGGTCTCGGATCGGGACCCTGAAGGGTCCCATCCCGAGACCAGAGCGGGTCGGAGGTCGCGAAGCAGCCGAAGGCGCCGGCGGTGGCCAGGGCCTCCACCTGGGGCCCGGTGAGGCCGCACCGGCGGACCACGTCCTCCATGTCGCGGTAGGGCCGCCCCTCGTCGATGCGCCGGGCCGGGTCGTCGCCTATGGTGCGCACCGACCCGATGCCGAGCCGCACGGCCGGCGGGTCGCCCTCCAGGGTGGCCGTGGCGGCGCTGGCGTTGACGTCGGGGCCCAGGATGGTGACGCCGTGGCGGCGGGCGTCGGCGGTGAGGGTCTGGGGCGACCAGAAGCCCATGGGCTGGGCGTTGAGCAGAGCGGCGCAGAAGGCGGCCGGGTAGTGGAGCTTGAGCCAGGCGCTGGCGTACACCAGGTAGGCGAAGCTCACCGAGTGGCTCTCGGGGAAGCCGAAGTTGGCGAAGGCCACCAGCTTGTCCCAGATGGCGTCGGCCACCTCGCCGGTGATGCCGCGGGCGGCCATGCCCTCGTAGAGGCGGCCCTTGAGCGCCTCCATGCGGGCCTGGCTGCGCTTGGAGCCCATGGCCTGGCGAAGCCGGTCGGCGTCGGCGGCCGAGAAGCCGGCCACGTCGATGGCCATCTGCATGAGCTGCTCCTGGAACAGGGGCACGCCCAGGGTCTTCTTCAGCGCCGGCTCCAGCCGCGGGTGCAGGTAGGTGACCGGCTCCTGGCCGTTGCGCCGGCGGATGTAGGGGTGCACCGACCCACCCTGGATGGGGCCGGGGCGGATGAGGGCGACCTCCACCACCAGGTCGTAGAAGTGGCGGGGACGCAGGCGGGGCAGGGTGGCCATCTGGGCTCGGCTCTCGACCTGGAACACGCCCACCGAGTCGGCCCGGCACAACATGTCGTAGACCTCGTCCTCCTGGGGCAGGGCGGCCAGGTCGACGGCCACGCCGTGGGCGTCGGCGATCAGGTCCACGGCCTCGTGGACGGCGGTGAGCATGCCCAGGCCGAGCAGGTCGAACTTCACCAGGCCCACCGCCGCGGCGTCGTCCTTGTCCCACTGGAGCACCGTGCGGCCCGCCATGCGCCCCCACTCCACCGGGCACACCTCCACCACCGGCCGGTCGCAGATGACCATGCCGCCCGAGTGGATGCCCAGGTGGCGGGGGAAGCCCTGCACCTGGTGGGCCAGGTCCATCACCGCCCCGGGGATGGTGTGGTCTGTGTCGTTGGGCCTTCGGCCCCCCGCACGGGGCCCCGACCCCGTGCTCCTCCCGAGCGTGGGGTCCCCAGCCCCACGCCGGGCCGTGGCGCGCGGCAACGGCTCCCACGGATCCACCTGCTTGGACCAGGCGTCCTGCTGGCCGGGTGAGTGACCGAGGGCCCTGGCCATGTCGCGCACGGCCGAGCGGGGCCGGTAGGTGATGACGTTGGCCACCTGGGCCGCCCGCTCCCGCCCGTAGCGCCCGTAGACGTACTGGATGGCCTCCTCCCGCCGGTCGGACTCGATGTCGACGTCGATGTCGGGGGGCCCGTCGCGGGCGGGCGACAGGAAGCGCTCGAACAGCAGGCCGAGGGCCACCGCGTCGGCGTTGGTGATGCCCAGGGCGTAGCAGACGGCCGAGTTGGCGGCGCTGCCCCGGCCCTGGCAGTAGATGCCCGATCGCCGGCAGAACTCCACGATGTCCCACACGACGAGGAAGTAGCCGGCGAAGCCCAGCCGGTCGATCATGTCCAGCTCGTAGCGGATCTGGGCCCAGGCGCCGGGCACCCGCTCCGCCTCCGGCGGGCCGTAGCGGCGGCGGGCGCCCTCGTCGGCGAGGCGGCGCAGCCAGCTCATCTCGGTGTGGCCGTCGGGCACCGGCCAGTCGGGCAGGCGGGGGGCGACCAGGCGCAGGTCGAACGCGCACTCCCGCCCGATCTCGGCCGCCCGCTGGACGACGCCCGGGTAGCGGTCCAGGCGGGCCGCCATCTCCGCCCCCGAGCGCAGGTGGGCGGCGCCCGACGGGGGCAGCCACCCGTCCAGCTCGTCGAGGGAGCGGCGGGCCCGCACCGCGGCCAGGGCGGTGGCGAGGGGCCGGCGGGCGGGGGTGGCGTAGTGCACGTTGTTGGTGGCGACCAGGTCGACGCCCACCCGCACGGCCAGCTCGGCCAGGGCGTCGTTGCGGGCCGAGTCGAGCGGGTCGCCGTGGTCCCACAGCTCCACGGCCACGTTGTCGCGCCCGAAGCAGGTGACCAGGTCGGCCAGGGCGCGGGCCGCCGCCGCCGGGCCGTGCTCCACCAGGGCCCGGGGGACGGCGCCCTTGCGGCAGCCGGTGAGCACCAGCCACCGACCGCCGGCCGCCTGGCACAGCGCCGACATGGAGAACTGCGGCCGCCCCTTCTCCCGGCCCCCGAGCTGCGCCTCGCTGATGGCCCGGCACAGCCGGGCGTAGCCCTCCTCGTCGCGGGCCAGCGCCACCAGGTGGTCGCCCTCGGGGTCGGGCACGCCGTGCCTCGGCTCAGCTCGGGATGGCGCGCCAGCGCCCGGCGCTCCGTCCCGAGCCGAACCGTGGCGGCCGAGGCTGAGCTCGGCGCCGAAGACCGTGGGCATCCCCACGGCGGCGGCCGCCTCGGCGAAGCGCACCACGCCGTACATGCCGTCGTGGTCGGTGAGGGCCAGGGCCGACAGCCCCAGGCGGGCCGCCTCCTCGGCCAGCTCCTCGGGGTGCGACGCGCCGTCGAGGAAGCTGAAGTTGGAGTGGCAGTGCAGCTCGGCGTAGGGCGCGCCGGCGGGCGCCGGCGGCCGGGTGGGCAGCGACGGCTCGAACGGCGGGCGCTTGCGCGACCAGGCCGGGCTGTCGCCCCCGTTGGCCGCCGGCGGCACCGGGTCGGTCCGGCCGTCGGACAGCCGCCGCTCCAGCTCCGACCACGGGATGGGCGGGTTGCGCCAGCCCACCGCGCCTCACCCCCGTTCCCGCGCCAGAGCTGCGACGGCAGGTGGCGCGGTGCCCGCGCGCGAGCGCTCAGTCATAGGAGGCCTCCGCCCACCAGCGGCCGCCCTCGACGGCGAGCAGCCACGCCCCCTCGCCGGCGACGACCTGGAAGCGGGCCCGGCGGCGG
>JBOGHR010000396.1:0-2024 GCA_050744905.1 Acidimicrobiales bacterium | reverse complement strand
TCGGCCGCGTCGGCCGCGTCGGCCGCGTCGGCCGCGTCGCTGGCGTCGTCGGCCGTGTCGTCCCCGCCGGCGTCCCCCACGACCGCGGCGCCGGTGAGGATGTCGTCGTCGGACAGCCCCTCGATCTGCTCGCTCATGGGCCGGACTCTACGCCCGGCGCCCGTCCTAGTGTCAGGGGGTGGACGACAGGCTGACCCGGGACGAGGCCACCCGCCGGGCGTCGCACACCTCGGGCGCCGCCTACCGGGTGTCCCTCGACCTCACCGCCGACGGGGACGCCTTCCGGAGCGACACGACGGTGCGCTTCGCCTGCAACCTGGTCGGCACGCCGAGCTTCGTCGACCTCGACGCGGTGGCCGTGCACGAGGTGGTGCTGAACGGCAAGGCCCTCGACCCGTCGAGCTACGACGCCGAGCGGTGCCGCTTCCCGGTACGGGGGCTGATCGCCACCAACGAGCTGCGCGTCGTCGCCGACTGCGCCTACCGCAACACCGGCGTCGGCCTCCACCGCTTCGTCGACCCGGTCGACGGCCGGGTGTACCTGCACAGCCAGTTCGAGCCCTTCGACGCCCACCGGGTGTTCGCGTGCTTCGACCAGCCGGACGTCAAGGGCACCTTCAGCCTCGCCGTGCGGGCGCCCGAGGACTGGGTGGTCGTCTCCAACGGCCCGCTGGCCGAGCGCGAGGGCGGGTGGTGGCGGTTCGGCCCCACGCCGCCGTTGCCGCCCTACCTGGCCGCCGTGGTGGCCGGCCCGTACCACGCCGTATCGGGCTCCCACGGCACGCTCCCGCTCGGGCTGTACTGCCGCCGGTCGCTCGCCCCCCACCTCGACGCCGACGAGCTGTTCGCTCTCACCCGCCAGGGGCTCGACTTCTTCGACGCCGAGTTCGACTGCCCCTACCCCTTCGCCAAGTACGACCAGCTCTTCGTGCCCGAGCTGAGCTTCGGCGCCATGGAGAACCCGGGCTGCGTCACGCTCAACGAGCGGATGCTGTTCCGCTCCCGGGTGACGGAGGCGGCCCGCGCCGCCCGGGCATCGACGGTGCTGCACGAGATGGCGCACATGTGGTTCGGCGACCTGGTCACCATGCGGTGGTGGGACGACCTGTGGCTGAACGAGAGCTTCGCGACCTACATGGCCGCCCACGCCCAGGCGGAGGCGACGCGCTTCGCCGACGCGTGGGTGCGCTTCGCGGCGGGGACCAAGGGCGCAGCCGCCGGCCAGGACCAGCGCCCGTCCACCCATCCCATCTCCGCCGACATCGTCGACACCGACGCGGTGCGCCTCCACTTCGACGCCATCACCTACTCCAAGGGCGCCTCGGTGCTCAAGCAGCTGGTGGCGTGGGTGGGCGCCGAGGCGTTCCGGGAGGGCGTCCGGACCTACTTCTGGCGCCACGAGTGGCGCAACGCCTCCCTGGGCGACTTCCTCGAGGCCCTCGAGGAGACCAGCGGCCGCGACCTGGGAGCGTGGTCGAAGGAGTGGCTGGAGACGGCGGGGGTCAACACGCTGCGGTCGGCCTCGGGCGAGGACGGAGGGCGGTACACGTCGGTGGCGATCGTCCAGGAGGGCCAGCCCGGCCACGACACGCTCCGCTCCCACCGCGTCGCCCTCGGGCTGTACGACCTGGGCGACGGCGGGCTCGTCCGCCGCCGGCGGGTCGAGCTCGACGTGGCGGGGCACCGCACCGAGGTGCCCGACCTGACCGGCGAGCCCGTGCCCGACCTCCTGCTGGTCAACGACGACGACCTGGCCTACGCCAAGGTGCGCCTCGACGCCCGGTCCCTTGCCACCGTGGAGGCCCACCTCGGCGCGCTGGCCGACCCGCTGGCCCGCAACCTGTGCTGGGCGTGGGCGTGGGACATGGTGCGCGACGCCGAGCTGGCCACCGGCCGGTGGGTGGCGCTGGTCGTGGCCCATGGTCCCGGCGAAGGCGACGACGCCACCCTCCATCGCCTGACCGCCGGGGCGGCGACGGCGCTCGACGTCTACGGCGACCCCGCCCGGCGCGGCGCCGGCCGGG
>JBOGHR010000395.1:0-4695 GCA_050744905.1 Acidimicrobiales bacterium | reverse complement strand
GGCGGTCGCGGCCGGGTGAGCGAGCTCTTTGCGCGGACCCGGCTCATCCCACGCCGGCGGACACCAGCGCAAACGCGGCAAAGCCGCCGAGCAGGGCGGCCGTCGAGAGCCGGGAATCGTCCACGCTTGCGATAGCGGCGGCTCGTGCAGCGTGACGGGGCGGTCGGCTGCAGCGCCCAGCGACCGTGTTCGCGGGTGCCGAGCAGCGCGGCGAAGGAGGCGGCCGAGTCGAAGCGAGGCAGGCAGAGCCAGTCGATGGCGCCGTTGTTGGCGACGAGCGCGGCGGTCTGGGTGTCGCCTATGACCGCGTAGTCCTCGATCCTCATCCGTTCGGTCCGCCCGCGATCAGCCGAGGTCAGGATCCCAGCCCAGCGTGATGGGCGAGCTCTGCCGCGACCGTCGCATAGTTGATGCCCTCGCGGACGTCGGCGTCGAGGGGTGGAAGTCCGAGCGCCTGCCGGCGGTCGTCGACGCCGTCGGGGTCGCGCAGCGGGAGCAGCATCGCGTCACTGCCGGGTTCCTCGGTCATGGTGCCGTACAGCTGCTCTCCTGACTCGACCGCTGCGACGTGGTCGGCGGCGACGGCGAAGCGATGGGCGTCCACGCCCCCGGAAGGGACGAGGGCCGCAGCGGCGTCCAGCAGCTGCTTCTGGGTCGTCGGGTCGCGGTCGGCGTGCAACAGGAGGATCCACAGCAACGCCTCGGTTGGCTCGTCGACCGCCGTCCGTGGCGGCCAACCGTGGGAGGCGACGAGTTCGCGCAGGCGGGTGGGCAAGCGTGACCACGCCGACATCGCCTCCTGGACGGCGGGCGGGCCGCCGGGCCAGTCCAGCATCTGCAGGGTGCGGTACCGTCCCGGCCGCAGGTACGGCCCCCAACCGAGACGCCGTTCGATCTGCGTGCGGGCTCGGTCGTCTTGGAGGATGAGGTTCGTGACGGCACCCGCCGCCGCTCGGTCGGCGGCGGCGAGCGACTGCAGCCCGGCCGCGAAGGCTGCGAACCCGGGGTCGTTGCCGTCGGCGCATCCCATGCCTCGACTGCTACCCAGGCCACGACTCGGCTCATCGTCGCGACGGTGCTCGTCGGTGGCGCGGTGTGCGGCGACGCCGCCTGGGTAGAGAGGTCGGGTGGGCTCTCGCCTGGCGCTGGCGCGCGACCTTTCGCCTTTGGCCGAAGATCTCGCCAGCGCGGTGGAGGGCGAGGTTCGCTTCGACGACGCCAGCCGCCACATCTACTCGACCGACGCGTCGAACTACCGGCAGGTCCCCATCGGCGTCGTCGTGCCTCGCCATGTGGACGACGTGGTGGCCGCGGTGGCCGTCTGCCGTCAGCATGACGTGCCGATCACCGGCCGCGGCGGCGCCACGAGCCTCGCCGGCCAGTGCTGCAACGCCGCGGTGGTGATCGACTTCTCCAAGTACGTGCACAGCGTCGTCGACATCGACGCTCGCGGGCAGGTGGCCACGGTGCTGCCGGGCACTGTGCTGGACCGGCTCCGTGACGCCGCCGAGGAGCACGATCTCACGTTCGGGCCCGATCCGGCAACGCACACCCACTGCACGCTCGGCGGGATGATCGGCAACAACTCCTGCGGGATCCATTCGGTCATGGCCGGAAAGACCGAGGACAACGTCGAGCGGCTCGACGTGCTCACCTACGACGGCGCCCGCTTCGAGGTCGGCGCCACGAGCGAGGACGAGCTCGACCGCATCGTCTCCGCCGGCCGCCGGCAAGGCGAGATCTACCGGCAGCTCCGCGACATCCGAGACCGATACGGCGACCGCATACGCCAAGCGTTCCCCACCATCCCGCGGCGGGTGTCGGGCTACAACCTCGACCAGCTTCTCCCCGAGCGCGGCTTTCACGTCGCCCGCGCCCTTGTCGGCACCGAGGGAACGTGCGCGGTCACCCTCGGCGCGACGGTGCGGCTGGTGCCGAGCCCCCAGGGTCGCTCCCTGGTGGTGTTCGGCTTCCCCGACATCTACGCCGCCGCCGATCGTGTTCCCGAGATCCTCGATGCCGGCCCGATCGGCCTGGAGGGCATGGACGACAAGCTCGTGCGGGACATGCGCCGCAAGGGCCTGCACGTCGAGGAGCTCGACCTGCTGCCCCCGGGCGGCGGGTGGCTGCTGGTCGAGTTCGGCGGCGACGACGACGCCGCGGCCCGGGCCAAGGCAGCCGAGCTAATGGAGCGGCTCGAGCGTTCTTCGGCGCCGCCCAACGCGAAGCGCTACGACGATCCCGCCGCCGCGGTCAACGTGTGGGACGTTCGCGAGTCCGGGCTGGGGGCGACGGCACGGGTGCCCGGCGACCCCGACACGTGGCCGGGATGGGAGGACTCGGCGGTCGCGCCGGAACGGATCGGCCCCTACCTCCGCGACCTGCGAGAGCTGCTCGGGCGGTACGGCTATGACGCCGCGTTCTACGGGCACTTCGGGGGCGGCTGTGTCCACACCCGTGTCGACTTCGATCTCGTCGCCCCCGAGGGACTTCGGCGGTGGCGGGCCTTCGTCGAAGACGCGGCGACGCTTGTGGTCGACTACGGGGGATCGCTGTCCGGCGAGCACGGCGACGGCCAAGCCCGGGGCGAGCTGCTCGACACCATGTACGGGCCTGAGCTGGTCGAGGCGTTCCGGGCGTTCAAGGCCGCCTGGGACCCAACCGGGCGGATGAACCCCGGCAAGGTGATCGACGCCCATCCCCTCGACGCCGACCTTCGGCTCGGCGCCGACTACCGGCCGCCTACGCTCCGCACCCACTTCCAGTTCCCCGACGACGACGGCGACTTCGCACGGGCCACCCAACGCTGCGTCGGAGTCGGCACGTGCCGGCGCACCGAGCAGGGGATCATGTGCCCCAGCTACCAGGTCACCCGGGAGGAAGAGCACTCCACCCGAGGACGGGCCCGGGCGCTGTTCGAGATGGCCAGCGGCCGCTGGCCGACGGGCGACTGGCGCAACCCGGAGATCAAGCGAGCGCTCGACCTCTGCCTGGCGTGCAAGGGCTGCAAGAGCGAGTGCCCGGTTGGCGTCGACATGGCGACCTACAAAGCCGAGTTCCTCGCCCACCACTACCGGCGCCGACTGCGCCCGGCGAGCGCCTACAGCATGGGCCTCATCATGCACTGGGCCCGGCTCGCCGGCCGAGCGCCTCGGCTCGCCAACCTGGTGGCATCCAGTCGGCTCACGGCCGGGGCGGTCAAGCGGGTGGCCGGCCTCGCGCCCGAACGGGTCGTGCCCCGCTTCGCCGAGCAGACCTTCACCGCCTGGTTCCGGCGCCGCCAACCGGAGCTGTCCGGCCAGGGCGACGACGCACGCCAACCGGTGGTGCTGTGGCCC
Source organism: Acidimicrobiales bacterium (assembly GCA_050744905.1). GTDB lineage: Bacteria > Actinomycetota > Acidimicrobiia > Acidimicrobiales > DATLFN01. The sequence goes on along the minus strand of JBOGHR010000395.1, from coordinate 1,357 downwards.
GACACCTTCAACAACTGCTTCCGCCCCGACACGGCGCGCGCCGCCGTCGACGTCCTGGAGGCGGCCGGGTTCGACGTGCGCGTACCCGAGGTGTGGGTCTGCTGCGGGCGGCCGCTCTACGACTTCGGGTTCCTCGGTCACGCCAAGCACCTCCTGCGCCGGACGCTGCGCGTCCTGGAACCGGAGATCCGGGCAGGAACGCCGGTGGTCGTGCTGGAGCCGAGCTGCGCGGCGGTGTTCCGCGACGAGCTGGTGAACCTCTTCCCCCACGACCGCGACGCTCGCCGACTGGCCAGCCAGACGTTCGTGCTCAGCGAGCTGCTCCAGCAGCACGCCCCCGACGCGGCCCTGCCGGCCATCGCAGGCCGCGCCGTCGTCCAGGGCCACTGCCACCATCGCTCGGTCCTGGACTTCGGCGCCGAGATGGCCGTCCTCGAGCGCCTCGGCCTCGACGCCGAGCTGCTCGAGTCGGGTTGCTGTGGCATGGCCGGCGCGTTCGGCTTCGAGGCGGGCGAGCACTACGAGGTATCGATGCGCTGCGCCGAGCGTGCGCTGTTCCCGGCGCTGCGCGACATCGACGCCGCCACCACGGTGCTCGCCGACGGGTTCAGCTGCCGGGAGCAGATCGAGCAGGGCACCGGGCTCCGCACCCGACACCTGGCCGAGGTGATCCACGGCGGGCTGCTGGACGACCGACGACGAGAGGACACCTGATGAAGAAGATCGCCTCCGAGCTGCTCGTCGAGCGGCTGATCGACTGGGGCGTCGACACCGTGTTCGGCCTCCCCGGTGACGGGATCAACGGGATCATGGAAGGCCTGCGCCGACACCGCGACCGGCTCCGCTTCGTGCTCGTCCACCACGAGGAGGCCGCCGCGTTCATGGCCACCGGCTACGCCAAGAGCACCGGCCGGCTCGGCGTGTGCCTCGCCACCTCCGGGCCGGGCGGGCTGCACCTGCTGAACGGGCTCTGCGACGCCAAGCTCGACCATGCCCCCGTGCTCGCCATCACCGGCATGCAGGCAACCAAGCTGCTCGGCACCGGGTTCCAGCAGGAGGTGCACCTCGACCGCGCCTTCGCCGACGTCGCCGACTACAACGCCATGGTCCACGTCCCGGTGCAGATCCCGAGCCTCGTCGACCACGCCGTGCGCACCGCGCTGGCCCGGCGGGGCGTCGCCCACCTGACGTTCCCGGTCGACATGCAGGAGTCCCCGGCCGACACCGACCCGTGGGAGGGTGGCCTCGGCACCGGCCGCACCCCCCACACCGCCCCGATCTACCTGGAGCCTCCCGGGGTGCCCGCCGAGGCCGACCTGCGCCGCGCCGCCGCCGTCCTCGACGCCGGGAAGCGGAT
>JBOGHR010000394.1:0-2436 GCA_050744905.1 Acidimicrobiales bacterium | reverse complement strand
GGCCAGCGCCCCCGCCGGCTCGGCGATGATCCCCTCGGTCTGGTACAGGTCGATCATCTCCGTGCACACCGCCCCCTCGGGCACGGCCACCACGTCGTCGACCAGCTTGCGCACCAGCTCGAAGGTGGTGGACCCCACCAGGGCGACGGCGGCGCCGTCCACGAAGGTGTCCACCTCGTCGAGGGCCACCGGCCCCCCGGCGTCGAGCGCCGCCCGCATGCTGGCCGCCCCGGCCGGCTCGGCCCCCACGATGCGCACGCCCGGCAGGTGCTCCTTCACCCACACGGCGATGCCGGCCACCAGCCCCCCGCCGCCGACGGGGACCACGACGGTGTCGACCTCCCCGTCGGACTGGTCGGCCACCTCCAGCCCCACGGTCCCCTGGCCGGCGATGGTGCGGGGGTCGTCGAAGGGGTGCACGTAGACGGCGCCGGTGCGGTCGCTGTCCCGGTGGGCTGCGGCGCTGGCCTCGTCGTAGGAGTGCCCGACGACGACGGGCTGGACCCATCGGCCGCCGATGGCCTGGATCCGCTGTCGCTTCTGGCGGGGGGTGTTGGTGGGCAGGAACACCCGGCCCCGGATGCCGAGCTGGGCGCAGGCGAAGGCCAGCCCCTGGCCGTGGTTGCCGGCGCTGGCGCACACCACCCCGCGCTTGCGCTCCTCGGGGCCGAGGGAGGCGATGAGGTTGAACGCGCCCCGCACCTTGTAGGACCGGCAGACCTGGATGTCCTCCCGCTTGAGGAGGACGGGCTGGCCGACGGCCTCGGAGAGCCGGTCGCTGACCTGCAGCGGGGTCCGGCGGACGACGCCGGCCAGCCGCCCGGCCGCGTGGGCGATGGCCTCGGGGCCGGGCTCGTCCGTCATCTCGGGAATGGTAGGGGCTGGCGGCCGCCGGCCCGGGGCTCGCTCAGCCCAGGGGGGCGAAGCCCTGGCGCATGGTGTTCTCGGTGACGACCCGGGGATCGAGGAACTGCAGCAGGTAGTCGGGCCCACCCGCCTTCGACCCCACGCCCGACAGCCCGTAGCCCCCGAAGGGCTGGCGCCCGACCACCGCCCCGGTGATGGCCCGGTTCACGTACACGTTCCCCGCCCGCAGCTCCTCGGCCGCCCGGCGCACGTGGCCCGGCGAGCGGGAGAACACCCCCGCCGTCAACGCGAAGTCGGTGTCGTTGGCGATCTCCAGGGCGGCGTCGAACGTCGGGGCCCGGAAGACCGTGAGGACGGGCCCGAACACCTCGTCCCGGGCCAGCGACGAGGTGGGGGCGACGCCGGCCACGATCGTCGGCCCCACGAACCAGCCCCGGGCGGGCACGTCGTCGCGCGCCAGGAGGACCGTCCCCTCGGCGGGCGCCCGCCGCACCGACCCCCGGATGCGCTTCCAGGCCTCGGCGTCGATCACCGGCCCCACGCCGACCGCCATCTCCCGGGGGTGGCCGACGGGCAGCCCGCGGACGTGGCCGACCAGGCGCTCGACCATCTCGTCGTGGACGGCGTCGACCACGACCAGCCGGGAGGCGGCCGAGCACTTCTGGCCGGCGTAGCCGAAGGCCGAGGCGGCGACGGCGGGGACGGCCTGGTCGAGGTCGGCATCGGTGTCGACGATCAGGGCGTTCTTGCCGCCCATCTCGGCGATCACCCGCTTCACGTGGCGCTGCCCGGGCCGGAAGGCGGCCGCCGCCGCGTTGATGCGCAGCCCCACCTCCTTGGAGCCGGTGAAGGCGACGAGGGCGACGCCGGGGTGCTCGACGAGGTGGGCGCCCACCTCCTCGCCCACGCCGGGGAGGAAGCCGACCACGCCGGGCGGGGCTCCGGCCGCCTCCAGCGCCTCCACCAGCCGGTAGGCGACGGCCGGCGCCTGCTCGGCCGGCTTCAGCACGACGGCGTTGCCGGCGACCAGGGCGGCCGTCACCATGCCGGTCGGGATGGCGAGCGGGAAGTTCCACGGGGAGATGACGACGGCCACGCCCTTGCCCTGGTAGCGCAGCACGTTGGACTCGCCGGGCGGCGACTCGACCACCCCGCCCCGGTCCAGGCGCAGCATCTCCCGCCCGTAGTACTCGCAGAAGTCGATGGCCTCGCACACGTCGCCGTCGGCCTCCGGCCACGGCTTCCCCGCCTCGAACACCTCCAGGGCGGCCAGCTCGTCGCGGCGCGACCGCATCCACTCGGCGGCCCGGAACAGCACGGCCGCCCGCTCGCCGGCGGGCGTGCGCCGCCAGCCCTCCCACGCCCGCTGGGCAGCCGCCACCGCCGCGTCGGCCTCGGCCGCCCCGCAGCAGGCGGACACGGCGACCACCGTGTCGTGGTCGCCGGGGTCGACGGAGGCGATGGTCCGCTCGGTGCCCACCCGCCCCCCGGCGACGACCGCCGGCACGTGGGCCCCGAAGGTGGCCGGCGCGGCGGCGACGGCGGCCGCCATGGAGGCCCGCACCGACC
>JBOGHR010000393.1:0-2848 GCA_050744905.1 Acidimicrobiales bacterium | reverse complement strand
CCCACGCAGCCGGCCCCTCTTCGCCCGCTGCTACGGGGCGCTCGCCCGCCGGGCCGAGCGGGGCCAGCTCGGCGTGCGCCGGCGCGCGATGATCTCGTCGGCCGCAGGACGGGTGCTCGACCTGGGCGCCGGGCCGGGAGGCAGCTTCGAGCACTTCGGCGATGCCGTGACCGCCGTCGTGGCGGTCGATCCCGATCCCGCCATGGTCGGCCAGGCCCGGTCCCGACTGGCGGGGGCCGCCGCCCCCGTGCGCCTGGTGCTCGGCGCCGGCGAGCGGCTCCCGTTCGCCGACCACTCGTTCGACTCCGTCGTGGTGGCCCTCGTCCTGTGCACCGTGGAGGACCCGACGGAGGTCGCCGCGGAGGTCCACCGTGTGCTGCGGCCCGGCGGTCGCCTCCTGTTCATGGAGCACGTCCGGGCCCGGGACGAGGAGTTGGCCGCCTGGCAGGACCGCGTGCAGCGCCCGTGGTCGTGGTGCAACGGCGGGTGCCGCCCGAACCGCGCCAGTCTCGACATCATCCGGGAGGCCGGCTTCCGGTTGGGGCCCGTCGAGTGTTACGGCTTCCCCGTCCTGCCCCACGTCCAGGGCGAGGCGCGGCGCGAGGACGGCTGAGCCCCTCGGCCACCAGTGCCTGGCCACAAGCGTTCGCAGCGGCAAGGTCCATGGCCGCGCTCGCCGCCGCAGGCGGCCTCGGCGGCTGCGGACACCGAGAAGGGACAGGGCGGAGGCGGCGCGGGCTCCGCTCGCCCGCCGGAGCACCATCCAACTCGACCGAATGGAGCGAGCGAAGCGAACGAATGAGTCGAAGCACTAGTGACGTGCGTGTTTCGCGCCGGCGGCACCGGGGAAGGTGCGCCAGGCCGCCCTACCGATGGAGGTGCACGTGCGACTGAAGCGACTCCTGAAGACCACGCTGGCGGTGGCGCCCCTCGTCGTCGGCGCCGCCTCGCCGGCCCACGGGTGCCTGGTCCTCCCCGCCAACCAGGGGACGGACAACGCCGCCGATCGGGGCGCCTTCACGTGCGGTCCGGTGGGCTGCGGCCCCGACGCCCCGTTCCAGGAGCTGCAGGCGGCGGACGCCCGCAACCAGGGCGAGGGGTTCAGCTGTAACCCCATGTGCGTGGCCGGCAACCCCGACCATGGGGGAGGGCCGACGCCGTAGCGGCCAGCGGCGCGACGACGGCTCGTCGAGGGCGGCCGACCGGCCGCCCGCCGGACGCGCACCCGCGGCTGCCCACCGGGAGGACGGACGTGCGGGTGAGCCCCCGGCTCCGGCGCTCGTCGGTGGTGGTCGCCCTCGCCCTGCTCACCGCCGTGGCGCCCCCGGCGTGGGGGCAGCAGCCCGACGAGGAGGAAGGGTCGAAGGTGGTCGAGGCGCCGGCGCCCAACACGGTGACGGCCTACGGGGCGGCGGCCGACCACGGCCCGTCGTCGTCGATGGGCCTCGCCGACCCGCTCGTGGCGATGGCGCCCACCCCGACCGGGAGCGGCTACTGGCTGGCCGCCTCCGACGGTGGCGTGTTCGCCTTCGGCGACGCCGGCTTCCTCGGCTCGGCCGGCGCCATCGACCTGAACCGACCGGTGGTGGGCATGGCCGCCGCGCCGTCGGGCGACGGCTACTGGCTGGTGGCGTCCGACGGCGGCGTGTTCACCTTCGGCGCCGCCCGGTTCCACGGCTCCATGGGCGGCGTCGCCCTGAACGAGCCCATCGTCGGCATGGCGGCGACGCCGTCGGGCGACGGCTACTGGCTGGCCGCCTCCGACGGTGGCGTGTTCGCCTTCGGCGACGCCGCCTTCTTCGGCTCCATGGGCGGCGTGGAGCTCAGCCGGGCGGTGGTCGGGATGGCGGCGACGCCGGAGGCCGGCTACTGGCTGGCGGCGGCCGACGGGGGCGTCTTCACCTTCGGCGACGCCCGGTTCCACGGCTCGATGGGCGACAAGCCGACCGATCGGCCAGTCGTGGCCGTGGCCGCGTCACCCGGGGGCGAGGGCTACTGGCTGGCCGCCGCTGACGGCCAGGTGTACGCCTTCGGCGTGCTCGAGCTCGGGTCGGCGGCGGAGGCCGACGCCGACGGGGCGGAGGCCGAGACGGTGGCCATCGCCGCCCACCCCGGCGGCGACGGCTACTGGCTGGCCCACGGCGCCCTCCCGGTGGTCGAGGTCGAGGACCGGGGACCGGGCGTCGCCGCCCTCCAGCGCCGGCTGCGGGACCTGGGCTACTGGGTGGGCCCGGTCGACGGGGTCTTCGGCGAGCTGCTGGAGCAGGCGGTGTTCGCCTTCCAGAAGTACGAGGGCCTCACCGTCGACGGGGTGGTCACCCGGGAGACGAGGGCAGCGCTGTCCCGGGCGTCGCGCCCGGCGCCGAGGAGCACGGGCGGCGACCGCATCGAGGTGGACAAGGCGCGCCAGCTGCTCTTCGCGGTGCGGGCGGGCGGGCGGAGTGGGTGTTCAACACCTCGACCGGCACGGAGGAGCCCTACACCTTCGAGGGGCGCACCTACCTGGCCGACACGCCCGAGGGGCGGTGGACCGTGTACCGGGAGATCGACGGCGTGAGGGTGTCGAACCTGGGGCGGCTGGTGAGGCCCAAGTACTTCCACGAGGACGGCATCGCCATCCACGGGTACTCCTTCGTTCCCCCCTACCCCGTCTCCCACGGGTGCGTCCGGGTGACCCTGCCGGCCATCGACTTCATCTGGGGCAACGGCCTGGCGCCCATCGGCGCCGAGGTCTGGGTCTACGGCACCACGCCGGACGTGTAGGGCCGCCGTTGCCCGTCCACCGCGCCGGCGGTCCCCCGGCCGGCGCCCGGCGCGGGCCCGGCACGGCCGCCCGTCCGGGATGGCC
>JBOGHR010000392.1:0-2492 GCA_050744905.1 Acidimicrobiales bacterium | reverse complement strand
TCGCCGCGTCCGGGCGCCCTCGTCGACCCCGGGGCGTCCCTCGGCGGAAGCGGCCGGCGGCGGCGGTCGACCGCTGCTGCGGGGGCCCGGGCCCGTCCCCCGACGGGGCGAGGACGACGACGTGATTGCGTGGCCGGGATTGGGCGGATAGGAATGGCCCTTCGACGGCCGAGGCGCTCCCAATGACGACGTTCGTGACATCTCCGGAGTGGTGCACCCGGCAGCCGGTGTGACTCCATCCCCTCTGCGGCCGTCATTGAGCGGGTGGGCCGGGCCGGGCCCTCCGCCGTGCCGCCCGGTGGGGACGGCAAGGGCCGTCTCGGGCACCTCCCGCTGCCGGCCCTCACCACCACCCCGACCGGCCCCGGAGGCGGCGGGGACGAGGTGAGCGCCACCCCGGGCTCCGCCACCGGGGCCGGCGTCCTCCTCCCCGACCACGTCGGCTCGGCGCCCGCTCGCTCCCGCCGCCGGAGCGGGGTGGTCGCCGCCTACGCGGTGACCATGTTCGTGCTCGTGACCGTCAACTTCGCGCTGCCCCCGACGCTGCCCGGCGATCCCGTCGACGCCCTCGTCGACACCGGGTCCCCGACCCGGCTCCAGGACGAGGCCCTCCGGGCCCAGCTCGAGGAGCACTACGGGCTCGACCGCCCCGTGGCCGAGCAGTACCGGCGCTACCTGGGCGACCTGGTCCGCGGGGACCTGGGCGTGTCGATCCGCTACCGCGTGCCCGTCGGCGACCTGCTGGCGGAGCGCCTCCCATGGACGCTGCTGCTCGTCGCCACATCGGTCTCGGTCGCGGTGGGCGTCGGCTGGCTGGCCGGCATCCACTCGGCGTGGCGGCGGGGCCGGCCGGCCGACCGGGGGCTCCTCGTCGTGTTCCTGGCCCTGAACAGCCTCCCCGTCTTCTTCTTCGTCGCCTCCGCCGCCCTCTTCGTGCTGTCGGTGAAGCTCGGGTGGTTCCCCCTGGCCGGGGCCCGCACGCCGTTCCTCGACGACGCCGGCGTCGCATCGCGGGTGGGCGACGTCGTCCACCACCTGGCCCTGCCGGCGGCGGTGCTCGCCGCCAGCTTCGTGACCAGCCAGTACCTCAACATGCGAGCCGGCATGGTCGGTGAGCTGGGCGCCGACCACCTGCTCGTGGGGCGGGCCAAGGGCCTCCCCGAGCGGTGGGTCAAGTACCGCTACGCCGCTCGCAACGCCCTGCTGCCGGCCGTCACCCTCACCGCCGTGCACGTCAGCTTCGCGGTGACCGCCAGCATCCTGGTCGAGACCGTCTTCGCCTACCAGGGCGTGGGCCGGTTGATCTTCGAGGCGGTGGCGTACCGCGACTACCCCACGCTCCAGGCCTGCTTCCTGGTGCTGAGCGTCGTGGTGGTCACCGCCAACCTCCTGGCCGACGCCCTCTACCGGCGCCTCGACCCTCGCACGGATGCGCCGTGAGGGCCCTGCGCTCCCCCCTGGTGGTGGTCGGTGGAGGGCTCCTGGCCCTCCTGGCCCTGGCGGCGGCGCTGGCGCCGGTGATCGCCCCCTACGATCCCCGCGCCCTGGTCGGCGACTCCCTCCAGCCCCCGTCGGGCCGGCACCTCCTGGGCACCAACGACCTCGGCCAGGACATCGCCTCCCAGATCCTGTGGGGAGCTCGCACGTCGCTCACCATCGCCGTGGGCGCCGCCGGCCTCGCCGTCCTCGTCGGGACCGCCGTGGGGATGACCGCCGGACTGCTCGGTGGGGTGGCCGACCTGGTCGCCATGCGCGTCGTCGACGTGTTCCTGGCCATCCCGCGGCTGCCGCTGCTCGTCCTGGTCGGGGCACTGATCGGCGCCGACCGGACCAGCCTCGTCCTGCTCATCGCCCTGCTGACGTGGCCGGTCGTCGCCCGGCTGCTCAGGAGCCGGGCCCTCAGCCTGCGGTCGCGAGGCTTCGTGGCCGCCGCCCGGGGGTTCGGTGGCGGGCCCGGCTACGTCGTGCGCCGCCACCTGCTCCCCGCCGCCTTCCCGATCGTCGCCAGCAGCTTCATCCTCATCGCCGGCAACGCCATCGTCCTCGAGGCGTCGCTGGCGTTCCTGGGGCTCTCCGACCCCACCGGGGTGAGCTGGGGCCTCATGCTGAACAAGGCGCTCCTCCACCCCGGCCTGTACTTCGTGGACGCCCTGGACCTGGTGGGTCCTGCCCGCCGGCTTCGCCATCACGCTCACCGTCATGGGGTTCGCCTTCGTCGGGGTGGGGCTCGAGCCGGTGCTCAATCCCCGGTGGGGCAAGGGCCTCTAGGGCTTCGACCTCATTCGTTCGCTTCGCTCACTCCATTCAGTCGAGTTGGATCGTGCTCCGGCGGGCGAGCGGAGCTCGCGCCGCCTCCGCCCTGTCCTTTCTGGGCCTCCCGCCATGAATGTGGGTCGGATCAGGGAACCCCCGTTCGTTCATGGGGGAGGACGTGGTCGATGGGGCCCAGGGTCAGCATGATGAGGCCGAGGGCGGCCCGGGCGGAGTGGAAG
>JBOGHR010000391.1:0-4760 GCA_050744905.1 Acidimicrobiales bacterium | reverse complement strand
CACCCGCCCTTCCTCCCCGCTCCCGCCGCCTCGCTGCCTGACGCTGCCGGCGGTGCGTCCCGGCGGCGGGCCCGGGCGCAAAGGCGCTGCGAGCGGTACGGCCGGCGGGTGGTGGGCTTCGGGACGGTGCGGGCGGCAGCGGTGCAGGCGACGCCGGTCGTGCTCGACGGCGAGGCCACGGTCGCCAAGGCCGTCGACCTCATCGGCCGGGCGGCCGACGGGGGGGCGACGCTGGTGGTGTTCCCGGAGTGCTTCGTGTCGGTCTACCCGAGCGGCGCCTGGGCGGCGGCGGCGGCGACCTGGGCCGACGGATGCGACGAGCTGTGGGAGCGGATGTGGGAGTCCAGCGTGGACGTGCGCGGCCCCCACGTGGAGCGGCTGGCCGAGGCGTGCCGGGAGCGGGGCGTCCACGTCGCCGTCGGCGTCAACGAGCGGGAGGACGACCGGCCCGGGTCCCTCTACAACTCGCTGCTGTTGATCGGGCCCTCCGGGCTGCTGCACCGGCACCGCAAGCTCATGCCGACCATGCACGAGCGGGTCTTCCACGGCCTGGGCGCCGGCGACGACCTGGGCGTGGTCGAGCTACCGGGCATCGCCCGGGTCGGTGGCCTCATCTGCTGGGAGAACCGGATGCCGCTGGCCCGGTGGGCCGTGTACCAGGGCGGGCCCCAGATCTGGCTGGCGCCCACGGTCGACGACAGCGACGGATGGATCGCCTCCATGCGCCACATCGCCCTCGAGTCGGGGGCCTTCGTGGTGAGCGTGCCCCAGTACATCCCCCGCAGCGCCTTCCCGGCCGACTTCCCGCTCCCGATCCCCGACGGCCTGGAGGTCCTGGGCCGCGGCGGGGCGTGCGTCGTGGCACCGGGCGGCGACGTCGTGGCCGGCCCGCTGTACGACGCCGGGGCATGTTGGTGGTCGACTGCGACCTGCGCTCCGCCCTGCACGCCAAGCGGTACTTCGACGTCGCCGGCCACTACGGCCGAGCCGACGTCCTGTCCACCCCGTTCCCTTCGGGATAGCGCGCCACCTGCCGGCGCGCTACCCGGAAGCGAACGGCGGGCGCCGGGCTCAGCGCAGGCCGCCGCCCTCCATCTCGGGCGGGACGAAGGCCAGGTCGAGGTCGGCCAGGCGCACCAGGCCGGAGGCGATCCAGGCGCCCAGGTGCCCAAGGTGCTCCTCGAGGCGCCGGGCGTCCTCCATCACGTCGGGGTCGAGGGCCACCGTGCCGGCGTAGGACACCTCCACGGCGTAGGGCGACGTTCCGGCGGCGGGGTCGACGTGCTGCTCCACCGTGGGGCTGTCGCGCTCCAGCGGCTCGCCCAGGACGGCGGGGCCCTCCTCGGGGAGGGCGGCCAGCACCGCCCCCACGTCGGGCGGCCGGGCCAGGCGCTGTATGCGGAGCGCCACCTCGACGTCGATCTCGGGAGGGTCGTCGCCCGGGTCGCCGATGCGCCACGAGCGGTAGGCGGCCTGGCTCCACGCCGACCAGTCAAAGGCCAGCTCGGCCTGGACCCGCGGGGGCACGCCCTCGAACGGCAGCGTGTAGGACGTCTCCCACGACAGGTCGCCCAGCAGGATGTCGACCTGGAGCCGCTCGTCCACCGACGAGCGCTGGAGCAGCGCCCCCTCGAGGCCCCGGCGCACGGCGGCGATCGCCTCCACGAACACGTGGTCGAGCATGCGCGTCGAGGCTACCGTCACCCGGCGTGGACAACCCGTGGCTGGAGCGCCGGGTCCTCAACTTCGCCCACCAGGGCGGCGCCCGGGAGGGGCCGTCGAGCACGCTGCACGCCATGCGCCGGGCGGTGGCCGAGGGGGCCCACGCCGTCGAGCTGGACGTGCACGCCACCGCCGACCGCCACCTGGTCGTCTGCCACGACGCCACCGTGGACCGCACCACCGACGGGACGGGCCGCATCGCCGAGCTGAACCTCGAGCAGGTGCAGTCCCTCGACAACGCCCACTGGTGGGTGCCCGACGCCGTCGTGCGCCACGACGCCGACCCGGCCGAGTACCTGCTGCGGGGCCGGGCGCCCGGCGAACCCGGCCTGCGCATCCCCTCCCTGCGGGAGGTGCTGGAGGAGCTGCCCGGCACGATCCTCAACCTCGACATCAAGCAGTCGGCGCCCGAGGTGGAGCCCTACGAGGAGGACCTGGCCCGCCTGCTCCGCGAGTACGGGCGCACCGACGACGTGATCGTCGCCTCCTTCTCGGACGCCTCGATCGCCGCCTTCTCCGCCGCCGCCCCCGAGATCGCCACCGCCGCCGCCTCCAACGCCACGGCCGCCTTCTACTTCGCGGCGGCGGCGGGGGAGGACCCGCCGCCGACCGGCGCCCGCGCCCTGCAGGTGCCGCGCACCTTCGGCGACGTCACCGTGGTGGACGAGCGGTTCGTCGCCGCCGCCCACCGGGCCGGCCTGGCCGTCCACGTGTGGACGGTCGACGAGCGCGACGAGATGGAGGCGCTGCTGGAGGTCGGCGTCGACGGGATCATGACCGACCGTCCGAGCCTGCTCGGCGTCGTGCTGGCCGCCGCCGGCGCACCGGAGCCGCCCTGAGCCCTGCCTCTGGCTCTGGTCTCGGAACGGGACCCTGGAGGGTCCGATCCCGGTACCAGAGCGCCGGGACCTCGGCGGACGGGGCTAGCGGCCGGCGTTGGGCCGCTTGCCGTGGTTCGCCTTCTTGGTGGCTCGCTGCTTGCGCTTGCTGGTCTTCTTCGACATGGCGAACGGCACCGTAGCGGTCGGCGGTAGCCTCCGCCCAATGGAGCGGCTCGGGATCGTCGGCCTGCCCAACGCCGGCAAGTCCGCGCTCTTCAACGCCCTCACCGGCGCGAGCGCGGTGGTGGCGCCCCACCCCTTCTCGACCACCGAGACCAACGTCGGCGTGGCCCAGGTGGCCGACAGCCGCCTCGACCGCCTCTCGGCCATGTCCAGGAGCCGAAAGACGGTGCGGGCCACCGTCGAGCTGGTCGACGTGGCCGGGCTCACCGCCGGGTCGTCCACCGGCGAGGGCATGGGCAACCGCTTCCTGGCCGGCATCCGGGAGACCGACGCCGTCTGCCTGGTGCTGCGGGCCTTCGAGGACGAGGCGGTGCCGGGCGGGACGGACCCGGTGGAGGACCTGGAGGTCCTGGAGCTGGAGCTGGTGCTGGCCGACGCCGCCACCGTGGAGGCCCTGGTGGGCCGGCGCCGCAAGGCCGCCAAGTCCGACCCGGCGGCCCGCCGGGAGGTGGCCGCCCTGGAGGCGGCGGCCGGCGTGCTGGAGGCGGGCACGCCGCTGTACCGGGCGTCGCTGCCGGCCGACGCGCTGGCCGCCCTGAAGCCGGCCTTCCTCCTCACCGCCAAGCCGGTGGTGGCCGTCGTGAACGTGGGCGAGGACGACGTCGCCGACCTCGACGCCGTGGTCAAGCCGGTGGCCGACGCCCTGGGCGCCCATGCCGACGTCCTGGGCGTGTGCGTCCAGCTGGAGGCGGAGGCGGCCCGCCTCGACCGGGCCGAGCGGGCCGAGCTGCTGGAGGGGCTGGGGCTGGGCGAGGGGGCGCTGGCCCGGGTGGCGTCGGCCGCCTACCACCTGCTCGGCCGGCGCACCTTCTTCACCACCGGCGACAAGGAGTCGCGGGCGTGGACGTTCCGGGCCGGCGCCCACGCGCCCGAGTGCGCGGGCGTCATCCACTCCGACCTCCAGCGGGGGTTCATCCGGGCCGAGGTCATCCGCTGGGACGAGCTGCTGGAGCTGGGGTCGTGGAACGCGGCCAAGGAGGCGGGGCGGCTGCGGGTGGAGGGCAAGGACTACGAGGTGCTCGACGGTGACGTCCTCGAGATCCGCTTCAACGTGTGAGCGGCGCTGATGGCCTGGCTCCTGCGCGGCGGTGAGGTGCTGGCGGCGCTGGAGGTGGCCGACGGGTTCGCCGGCCGGTCACGGGGCCTGCTGGGCCGGGACGGGATCGAGGGGGCCATCCTCATCAAGCCGGCCCGCTCGGTCCACACCGTCGGCATGCGCTTCCCGATCGACGTCGCCTTCTGCGACCGCGACATGACCGTCGTCGACGCCATCACCATGGCGCGGTTCCGGGTCAGCCGCCCCCGCCTGCGGGCCCGCTGCGTGGTGGAGGCGGAGGCAGGGGCCTTCGAGCGGTGGGGGCTGCGGCCAGGCGACCGCTTGGAGATCAAAGGTGACGGGTGACGGAGCGCTGGTCGTCGTCGGCACGCCGCTCGGCAACCTCGGGGACCTGAGCCCGCGGGCGGTGGAGGCGCTGGCGGCGGCCGGCGTGATCGCCTGCGAGGACACCCGGCGCACCCGCGCCCTGCTCACCGCCGCCGCGATCCCGGGCCGGCGGCTGCTGGCGGTGCACGAGCACAACGAGGCGAGGCGGGCCGCCGAGGTCGCCGGCCTGGTCGCCTCCGGCGCCCGGGTCGCCCTCGTCACCGACGCCGGCATGCCCGGCGTCTCGGACCCCGGCCAGCGGGTGGTCGCCGCCGTGGCGGCACGGGGGCTGGCCGTGGAGGTCGTCCCCGGCCCGTCGGCGGTGGTGACCGCCCTGGTGGCCAGCGGCCTGCCGTCCGACCGGTTCGCCTTCGAGGGGTTCCTGCCCCGCAAGGGCCCCCAGCGCCGGCGCCGGCTGGCCGCGGTGGCGGCCGATCCTCGCACCGTCGTCGTCTACGAGGCGCCCCACCGGGTCCGCGACACGGTGGCCGACCTGGCCGCCGCCTGTGGCGGGGACCGGCCGGCGGCGATCGCCCGCGAGCTCACCAAGC
>JBOGHR010000390.1:0-1607 GCA_050744905.1 Acidimicrobiales bacterium | reverse complement strand
AGCAGAAGCCGGTGCTGGCCACCGCCGTGGGAGGAATCCAGGATCAGATCGTCCACGGGAAGCACGGCTGGCTGCTGGCGGACCCGCAGGATCCCGACGAGTTCGCCGCCGCGCTCGACCGGCTGCTGACCGATCCGGGCCACGCTTCCCGGCTGGCCGCCAACGCCCGCCGCCGGGTCCACGAACAGTTCCTCGATGACCGTCAGCTCTGCCAGTGGGCCCACATCTTCGAAGCCCTCGCGCGGAGCCGCCGGGCGGCGTAGCGGCCCGCCCGCTCCTTCAGCGCCGCGTCGAGGGTCGGGCAGCGGGCATGGCCGATCGTCGGTAGATTCCCAACCATGGCCGACACCGCCCCGCCGCCCGCCCGGCCCCGCACGGGGCTGGCCGCCCGGTGGCGGTCGGTGTTGCGGACCGGGAATCCCCCCGCCGGCGCCGTCGACCCCATCACCCGCTGGCTGGTCCTGACCCGGGCGGCGGTGCTGCCCATGACCCTCACCTCGGCGGCCATCGCCGGCCTCCTGGCCGTCGGCCAGGCTGACTTCGCCCCCGGGCTGTGGGTGCTGGCCGCCGCCGGGCTGGTGGTGGCCCACATGGCCAACAACCTCATGAACGACCTCTTCGACCTGGAAGTGGGCACCGACACGCCCGACTACCCCCGCGCCCTCTACGCCCCCCACCCCGTCCTGTCGGGGCTCATCAGCCGCCGGGGGCTGGCCCGGGCCGCCTTGGTCCTGAACCTGGTCGACGCCGGCGTACTGGCCACATTGGTGGCCGCCCGGGGCTGGGTGGTGGCCGCCTTCGCTGGCGCCGGCTTCGTCCTCTCCGCCGCCTACACCGCCCCGCCGCTGCGCCTGAAGCGGCGGGGCCTGGGCGAGCCCTCGGTTCTCGTCGTCTGGGGCCCTCTCATGGTCGGTGGCACCTACTACGCCGCCGTGGGCCACCTGCCGTGGGCGGTGGTGGCCGCTTCGCTGCCCTATGCCCTGCTGTGCACCAGCGTGCTCATGGGCAAACACATCGACAAGCTCGCCTGGGATGGGGCAGCGGGGGTGCGGACCCTGCCCGTCCTCCTGGGCGAGCCCGCCGCCCGAGCTGTGACCCGGGGCCTGCTGGGCGCCTTCTACCTCGTCACCACCGCCCTGGTGGCCGCCGGGACGCTGCCAGCGACGGCACTCGTCGTCTCCGTCGCCGTCGGCCGCCTGCGCGCCGTCTGGCGGGCCTTCGGGCGGCCTCGGCCGGAGCGCCCTCCCCAGGGCTTCCCGGTATGGCCGCTGTGGTTCGCTCCGCTCGCCTTCCTCCACGCCCGCCGAGCCGGGACCCTGTTCGTCATCGGTCTGGCCGCCGACGCGCTGCTGACGGCGTAGTCCGGCAACCCTAGGCTGGGCAGGTGCGCATCGTGTCGCTGCTGCCCTCGGCCACCGAGATCCTCTTCGCGGTGGGCGCCGGCGACTCGGTGGTCGGGCTCACCTTCGAGTGCGACTTCCCCCCCGAGGCCCGGTCGCGCCGAGTGGTCGCCAACACCACCCTCCCCCAGGGGCTGAGCCCGAGCCAGATCGACGCCGAGGTCCGGGCCCGGGTCGACGCCGGGGAGGACATCTACCGTCTGGACG
>JBOGHR010000389.1:0-3752 GCA_050744905.1 Acidimicrobiales bacterium | reverse complement strand
GCCCAGGGCGGCGTACTGCTTGGGGCGGCCGAAGCGGCGGGACCCGCCCGCCGCCACCACGATGGTCCACACCCTCACCCGCCCATCCTCGCCCCTCGGGCGCCGGCCGGCGAGCCGGGCGGGCCTCCTACCCGTCGGCCGCCATCGAGGCGAAGAGCATCCGCCCCACCGACGTCTCCACCTTGCTGGTGATGCGGACGTCCACCTCGGTGCCCACCAGGTCGGCGGCGCCGCCGACGACGACCATCGTGCCGTCCTCCAGGAAGCCCACACCCTGGCCCGGCTCCCGGCCCTCGCGCACGATGGGGAGGCGGGCCCGCTCCCCGGGCAGGTACACCGGGCGCAGGCCGTCGGCCAGGCGGCGCAGGCTCAGGCAGCGCACGCCCTGGAGCTCGGCCGCCCGCACCAGCCCCTCGTCGAGGACCAGTACGCCGGCCCCCGACCGGCGGGCCAGGGCGACCAGCCGGGCGTCGGCGTCGTCGTGCTCGGGCACCTCGTCGTCGAGCACGTGGACGGTCACGCCCGGCTGTCCCCGCAGGGCGTCGAGGATCTCCAGGCCCCGCCGGCCCCGGCGGCGGCGGGCCGGGTCGGACGACGCGGCGATGGCCTCCAGGTCGTCGAGCACGAAGCGGGGAACGAGCACGGCGTCGCGCAGGAACCCGGAGCGGGCCAGCGCCAGCAGCCGGCCGTCGACCACGGCGGCGGTGTCGACGATGACCCCGGCCGCCTCGGCGCCGCCGTACGAGGTGGCCCGCACCAGCGGCCGGGAGGACAGGCCGGCCATGGCCAGGAGCTGGTCGCTCTTGCGGGCGCCGAGGCGGAAGCCGAGGAAGGCGCCCACCCACACGACCAGCCCGACGGCGGACCACCCGGCCTGGGGCGGGAACACGAAGGCGGCGGGAAGCACCACCACCCCGGCCAGGCCGCCGAGGACCACCGACCCCACCCCGCCGGCCAGGAGGCGGTGGGCGGGGGCGGTGTCGATCCGGCGCTCGGCCGCCCCCATGGCGACGTCGAGCAGCCGGCCGAGGACGCCGCCCGCCACGTAGCCGGCGCACGCCCCCAGGGTGGCGCCGACGATCGCCCCGGTCCCCGGCTCGGGGGCGCCCCGCCCGTCGCCCACCGCGAAGCCGGCGGCGGTGGTCAGGAAGACGATGAACAGCCGGACGACCTCGACGAACACGCATCCCTATCGGCCCCCGGGGCAGGCCGCTGGAGCGCGGCCGGGCTTACGGCAGCGCGTCGTTGAGCTTCTGCTCCGCCTCTTCCTCGGTCACCCCGATGGCGAAGGTGAGCTCGGACACCAGGATCTGGCGGGCCCGGGTGAGCATCCGCTTCTCCCCGGCCGACAGCCCCTTGTCCTTGTCGCGGATGGAGAGGTTCCGCACGACCTCGGCCACCTGGTAGATGTCGCCCGACTTCAGCTTCTCGACGTGGTTCTTGTAGCGGCGCGACCAGTTGGTGGGCATCCGCGCCTCCTTCTTGCGAAGGACGGCGAACACCTCCTCGACCTCCTCGTCGTTGATGACCTCCCGCAGCCCGACCTCGTCGGTGTTGTCGCAGGGCACCATCAGCGTGAGGTCGCCGTAGGCCAGCTTGAGGACCAGGTACTCCCTGGTCTCCCCGAAGACCTCCTTCTGCTCCCGCTTCTCGATCACCGCCGCCCCGTGGTGGGGGTACACGACCTTGTCACCGACGTCGAACGCAGTTTCAGGCATGCCGCTCCCGGTTGGACGAAGAAGGGATGGGCCAAGGGTACCGGGGCCGGCCGAGAGCGGACAACTCGACCGCGCCGCCCGGGGCGGGCCTACGCTGTCGCCGCCGGTGTCCGCCGCCCTGCTGGCCTGCTGCCCGCTGTTCGCGGTGCTCGGCGAGCGGTACCGGCCGCCCGCAGGTCCCCGGACGTCAGCTCAGGAAGGCCACCGCCCGCCGCCAGGCGTCGGCGGCGTCGTCGGGGCGGTGGGCGGGGCGGGAGGGGTCGTGCACGAAGCCGTGCTCGGCCTCGGCGTAGCGGGCGATCTCGACGTCGGGCAGGGCGGCCAGCTCGGCGACGTGGTCGGCGGGCGTGAAGGCGTCGACCCCGCCCACGATGGCGAGCACAGGGCAGCGCCCGGGCCGGGCGAGCACGTCGATGGGCTGGGCGTGGCCGGGCCGGGCCCAGGGCACCCGGATCATCCCGTAGAACGCCACCGCCTTGTCGAACCGGCCGCTGGGCGCCGCCTTGAACGCCCACATGCCGCCCTGGCAGAAGCCGAGCACGGCCACCGCCTCGACGCCCAGGTGGTCGGCCGCCGCCACCAGGTCGCCGACCAGGCGGTCGTCGTCGTTGGACCCGACCTCCCGCTCCTCCCGGGGCAGGTCCTCGCGGCCGGGGAAGGGCTCCACCGCGCACACCGCCCACCCGTGGTCGGCGGCCAGGCGGGCGCACAGGTCGTCGAACAGCGGGCGCAGCCCCATGATGTCGGGGGCCACCACCACGCCCCTCGCCGGCGTCCCCCCGGGAGTCGCCACCTCCGCCGGGGTGCCCGAGGGGAGGCTGACCCTCACGCGTAGCGGTCCAGGATCGACGTCTCCGCCAGCCGGGAGAGGCCCTCCTTTACGGACCGGGCCCGGACCTCGCCCACGCCGTCCACGTCGTCGAGCTCGTCGGTGCCGGCCCGCAGCACCTTCTGGAGGGTGCCGAAGCGGGCGACGATGTTCTCGATGATCGACTCCGGCAGGCGGGGGACCTTGGACAGGAGCCGGTAGCCGCGGGGCTGGACGCCGGCCTCCAGCTCGGCCGAGTCGGCCGGCAGGTGCAGCACGCCCGCCACCGCCTTGAGGTCGAGCAGGTCCTCGGTGCTCAGGCCCGACAGCGCCTCCATGGCCTTGTCGAGGCGCCAGCGGGGGCGGTCCTGGTAGTAGTCCTTGAGGACGAGGCGGCGGTCGTCCTCCACCCCGCCCATCAGCTCCTCCAGCTGGAGCAGCACCAGCCGGCCGTCGGTCCCCAGCTCGACGATGTAGCCGTCGATCTCCTCGGCGATGCGGCGCACCATCTCCGCCCGCTGGAGCACGGTGACGACGTCGCGGACGGTGACCAGGTCCTCCACCTCCAGCGCCGACAGGGCGCCGCTCACCGCGTCCAGCCGGGTCTTGTAGCGCTCCAGGGTCTGGAGGGCCTGGTTGGCCCGGGTGACCAGGCGGGGCACCAGCTCGAGCGGGTGCTTGCGGTCGTGGCGGTACACGGCGATGATCGACATGTCCTCCGACACCGAGATGACGGGGACGTCCACCGAGCGGGCCACCCGCTCGGCCGTGCGGTGGCGGGTGCCGGTCTCCGAGGTGGGCACGTTGGGGTTGGGGACCAGGTGCACGTTGGCCCGGGCGATGCGGCTGGCGTCTGACGCCAGGATGATGGCGCCGTCCATCTTGGCCAGCTCCGAGAGCCGCTGGGGGCTGAACTCGGCGTCCAGCAGGAAGCCGCCCGAGCAGATGGCCAGGACCTCGGGCCCGTCGCCGACGACGATGAGGGCGCCCATGTTGGCCTGCAGGATGCGGTCGAGGCCTTCGCGCAGGGGACGCCCGGGTGCCACGGCGCCGAGGGCCTCGGTCATCGCCGTACTGCGCCGGCTGAGCACGGCGCGATGCTACTGCCGGTACGGCGAGGGGATGCCGAGGGCGCCCAGGGCCTCGGCCAGGGTGGCGGGGCGCACCACGCGCAGGCCGGCGGCGGCCTCCGGGCCCGACGGCGGCACCATGGCCCGCCGGAACCC
>JBOGHR010000388.1:0-3300 GCA_050744905.1 Acidimicrobiales bacterium | reverse complement strand
GTTCCACTCGATCAGCCGGCTTCACGCCGTCCAGTGTGCCATCGCGACCACAGACATCGGAGGAGGCTCTAGCCGGACAGAACCACGCCCTTCGCTGCGCACAGCGCCGCAACCTTCCCGGCCTTCTCGAAGGTGTCGTGGGCGACTTGGTCACCGGCAGTCGACCTCTCCAAGTCCTGCAGAGCCGTCCGCATCTCGCCGCTCAAGTCCTTCTTGTACAAGTCAGCGTAGATGCCGGCGTCCTCGCCCCTCGCAGCGTTGAGCGCTTCGCATGCGGCCTTGTCACCGCCGCCGCTGCCGGACACCTTGTCAATGGCCAAGTTGCAGTCCCCGCTGGTGGCCACGAAAAGTCCCCACCCCTCGGGTGTGATCAGTCCTTCTTGAGTCCGGGCCGGCCTCCTCTCGTGCGGGCTTCCTTCATGCGGAACGACTCCCCGTCGGTGGCCACGACCACGCTGTGGTGGAGAAGCCGGTCGAGCAGGCTGACGGCGGTGGTGTGCTCGGGCAGGAAGCGACCCCAGTCCTCGAAGGGCCAGTGGGAGCCGATGCCGAGGGACCGGCGCTCATAGGCGGCGGCGACCAGCCGGAAGAACAGCTGGGCGCCGGTGTCGTCCATGGGGGCGAAGCCGATCTCGTCGACCAGGATGAGGTCGGCGCGCACGATCGCCTCGATGACCCGGCCGACGCTGTTGTCGGCCAGCCCCCGGTAGAGCGTCTCGACCAGCTCGGCGGCGGTGAAGTAGCGCACCCGCCGGCCGGCGTCGACGGCGGCATGGCCGAGGGCGACGAGCAGGTGCGACTTGCCCGTGCCGGCCGGCCCGACCAGGCAGAGGTTCTCCCGGGCCGCTATCCACTCGAGGCTGGCCAGGTAGGCGAAGGTGGCCCGCTTCACCGAGGATGCCGCCACGTCGAAGCCGTCCAGCGTCTTGGTCACCGGGAAGGCGGCGGCGGCCAGCCGGGCCCGCGCGTTGGAGGCGTCCCGGGACGCCACCTCGGCTTCGAGCAGGGTGCGCAGGAACTCCTCCGGCGACCAGCGCTGGGTCTTGGCCGTGACCAGCAGCTCGGGCGCCAGCCGGCGCATGGCCCCCAGGCGCAGCCGGCGCAGGCCGGCTTCGAGGTCACCGGGCAGTGCCGATGCGGCGGTCGTCATGACTCAGCGCCCATGGCGTAGTCGCTCAGCGGCCGGGTGGCGACGGTCGGCAGGGCCACGATGAGCGCCTCGCCCGGCCGGGCCGGGACGGGGACACCCCGGCCGGCGGCGATGACGGACCGGACATCGGCGGCCCGGAACCGGCCGAAGGCGACCGCCCGTTCCAGCCCGGCCAGGAGCACGTCACGACCATGCGCCGCCTCCAGGGCGGCCAGCTCCTCCAGATCGCCGGCCAGGCCGGCGATGCCGGCGGCAGCGGCGGCCTTGATGAAGGACTCGGCCACCGGCCCCAGGGCGCAGAAGGCCTTCTCCGCTGGCGTCTTGGGCCGCACCGCCCGGGCCGGCGCCGGCCGGGTCCCGCCGTAGTGGTCGTCGTTCACGGCCGCCTCACCAGGGGAAACGACGGCGTGGGTGGCGATGACCTCGCCCAGGGACACGACCTGGACGACACCGTCGGACACCCTCACCTCGACCTGGCGGCCGATGTGGCGGTTGGGCACCGAGTAGCGGGCCGAGCCGAAGCGCACGCAGCTGAGGCGGTCGACTTTGCGGACGACCATCTTGCCGGTCCGGGCCCGCAGCGACGGCAGCTGTCCCAGCAGCTCCCCTTCGACGACGAGTCGTTCGCCGGGGACGGCGGCGATCTCCGAATGCAACGTGGCGTTGACCTCGGTGCGCCACGCCACCGCCTTGGCGTTGGCGCCGGCGAGGTCGGCGACGCTCAGGCCCTCGGGGATCATCAGGTCGGACTTCACATAGCCGACGAGGTTCTCGACCAGTCCCTTCGATTCGGGGTCGCCGCCCTCACAGAAGTCCGGCCGGAAGGAGTAGTGGTTGGCGAAGCGGACGTAGTCCGCCGTGGGCACGACGACGTTGGCCACCGTGTCGCCTTTGAGGCATCCCATGCGGTCCGACAGCACCGTCTTGGGCACCCCGCCCATCGCCTCGAAGCAGTCGGCCAGGGCGCCCAGCGTCGTCTCGGCCCGCTGGTTGTCGGCGAAGAAGACGAAGCGCCAGCGGCTCCAGGCCAGGACGGCGCAGAACACCGACAGCGGCCCGATCTGGCCCCAGTCGATGACCAGCATGTCGCCGGGCGACCACACGCCCGGGCGTCGGCCCCGGTGGTGGTCCCTCCGCCACGCCGCCTTCGCCTTGGCCACGAGCCGGCGGAAGTTCCTCGCCGAGCCGGTGTAGCCGGCGGCTCGGGCGGTCGGCAGCAGGCGCTTGGCCGAGATGCGGCCCTGCGTCTTGGCGATGCGCTCGGCGACGACATCGGCCACCGAGTCGTAGTTGTGTGCCGTCTCCTTCTCGGCCCGCTCGGCGGCGACGACGGCCCGCTTCACGGTCTTGGGGGTGACGCCGCAGATGGCTGCGGCGCCCCGGTAGGAGCCCACCTCGCGGTAGGCGTCGGTCATGTCCATTCGTTCCCTCGCTGATTTCATGGAGCGGTCCCTCGGTCGGAGTGGTGTTGGGTAGACACCGCCACCGTTTCCGGCCGGGGGACGCGTTGGGTGGATGCTCAGTGAGGGGTGGGGACGTCCGCTGGCCACCAGCGGGGACTTCTCGTGGCCACCAGCGGGGACCTCATCTGGCCGCCAGCGGGGACTTTCTCATGGCCACGGACACTCCCGACCGTCGGCGTGAGTGCTTGAGGGGGGACTACGTCCCACAATCGGTGGCACTCCGCGTCCACATCGAACTTAGTCCGCAGTGGAATGTTCGAAGGCCTTGCCCGAGACAGGCGCACGAGCGCCCGAGAACGGCACGTACCTCGCGTCCCAGAATCGCGGCCAGCCGTTGCGGCACCGGGCCCTGGCCTGGCTGCACGCCTCCCTTGCCCGACGAGATCGCAGTCCGAAGCCGGCGGGCTCAACCGTGGAGGCAGCTCGAGCGCGCCCTCGACGACTTCATCGACCGGCAGCTAGTGGCCGCCCGACAAGTTGATCTCTCCGTGAACTTCGTGGCGGGCAAGTCGAACCAGTTCGGCACGAGCTGTCGAGGCGTGACGACGGCACGGAGGAGGGGATTGCACTTGAGGACCGATCGTCGACTGGATCAGCCCACGAGGACGAAGGGTGCCAGCCGGCAGGGGCGGCCGCGGTTATCGATGACCCAAAGCATGTACGGGCCGGGCGGCGCCACGCCGCCAT
>JBOGHR010000387.1:0-4140 GCA_050744905.1 Acidimicrobiales bacterium | reverse complement strand
GGCCACCCGGCGCCGGGCCGACCCCGGCGGCGCCAGGGCTCCGGCGACCAGCACGGCCAGCCAGGCCGGGGCCAGGGCCGTGAGGTTCCAGCCCGGCTCGCGGACCCGGGTGGTCCCGTCCGCCAGGTGCAGCAGGCAGCGCTCGCCCAGGGGCCACCAGGTGCGCTCCTCGGACCAGGTGGCGCCGGCGATGCCGTGGTCGGGCCGGCAGAAGCCCTCCGCCCGGCGGTCGTCGACCTCGACGGTCAGCCGGTACGCCGGCACGCCGAGCACGGCGAGCACGGCCACGGCGGCGACGGCGGCGAGACCCGGTGGTCGGCGGGTTGCCGCCGGCGACGGTCCTCGTGCGTCTCCTGGCACGGCGGGCAGTCTCCACCGCCCGGCACCGGTCCACCCACCCTTCCGGAAAGCCACCACCCGATCTAGAATTCCCTCATGGCCCTGAGCATCAAGAACGACCAGGCCGACCGGCTGGCCCGGGAGTTGGCCGCCACCACGGGCGAGACCCTCACCGATGCGGTCGTGACCGCCCTGCGCGAGCGCCTGGAGCGGGTGCGGACCCGGCAGCGGGTGGGTGTGGCCGAGCGCCTCCGTCGCCTGGCCGCCGAGGTGGCCACGGCCCCAGTGCTCGACACCCGCGCCCCCGAGGTGATCGTGGGCTACGACGAGCACGGCCTGCCGCGGTGAGCGGGCTGGTCGTCGACACCTCCGCCGCGGTGGCCATCCTCTTCGACGAGGCGGGGGCCGGCGACGTCCTCGCCGCCATCGGCGACGCCGACCCCCGGCTCCTGTCCGCGGCCACCCTCGTCGAGCTGGGGATCGTGGTGGAAGCCCGCCTGGGGCGGGCCGGCGGCGACGTGGTGGACCGCTTCCTCCGCGACGGCGACATCGAGGTGGTGGAGGTCGACCGGACCCAGGCCGACCGGGCCATCGAAGGCTGGCGCCGGTTCGGGAAGGGTCGCCACCCCGCGGCGCTGAACCTCGGGGACTGCTTCGCCTACGGGCTGGCCATGGCGACGGGCCAGCCCGTGCTGTGCGTGGGGGACGACTTTGCCCGCACCGACGCCGACGTCCTTCCCGCCCGGCCGCGCTGACCTTCTGAGGGCACCTCGACGGCGGCGGATGGTGCGGTGCCCCCCGACCGGCGGGCGCCGTCCCGCCGACCGGGTACCGGTGCCGACCCGGCAGACTGGTCCCGTGGTCCAGCGCCCGCCGCCCGGCTCCATCCCCGACGCCCCGGGCTCCTACCAGTTCCGGGACCGGGACGGGCGCGTCGTCTACGTGGGCAAGGCCCACAGCCTGCGCCAGCGCCTTTCCAACTACTTCGTCAACCCGGCGTCCCTGCCGCCCCGGACGGCCCAGATGGTGGCGGCGGCGGAGAGCGTGGAGTGGATCCAGGTCAACAACGACGTGGACGCCCTCATGCTCGAGTACAGCCTGATCAAGCGGCACCGGCCCCGGTTCAACATCCGCCTGCGGGACGACAAGAGCTACCCGTTCCTGGCCGTCACCCTCGACGACGAGTGGCCCCGGGCCATGGTGATGCGGGGCCAGCGCCGCAAGGGCGTCCGCTACTTCGGGCCCTACGGCCACGCCTACGCCATCCGGGAGACCCTCGACCTGCTCCTGCGCACCTTCCCCGTGCGCACCTGCTCGGACAGCAAGTTCGCCAACCACGAGCGCCTGGGCCGGCCCTGCCTGCTTTTCCACATCGAGAAGTGCAGCGGCCCGTGCGTGAAGGAGGTGGGCCGGGAGGACTACGACCGCCTGGTGGAGGACCTGGTCGGCTTCCTCGACGGCGACACCGCCCCGGTGGTGCGCCGGCTGGAGGCGGAGATGCGGGCGGCCGCCGGCGAGCTGGACTTCGAGCGGGCGGCCCGCCTGCGGGACCGGCTGGCGTCGGTGCGCAAGGCGATCGAGCGCCAGCAGATGGTGGCCGAGCGGGCCGAGGATCTCGACGTGGTGGGCCTGGCCGAGGACGAGCTGGAGGCCGCCGTCCAGGTCTTCTACGTGCGCCGGGGCCGGGTGGTGGGCCGTAAGGGCTTCGTGGTCGACAAGGTGGAGGACCTGACCCGACCCCAGCTGGTCGCCTCGGTGGTCGAGCAGCTCTACGCCGAGCCGGCCGTGGGCTACCCCAAGGAGGTGCTGGTCCCCGACCTGCCCGACGACGTGGAGGTCATCGAGGAGTGGCTGGGCGGGCTGCGGGGGTCCCGGGTGCGGGTGCGGGTGCCCCAGCGGGGCGACAAGCGGGCGCTGCACGAGACGGTCACCCGCAACGCCGGCGAGGAGTTCACCCGCCACCGCCTCAAGCGCTCGGCCGACCACAACAGCCGGGCCCGGGCACTCAACTCCCTCCAGGAGGCCCTGGGCCTGCCCGAGGCGCCCCTGCGCATCGAGTGCTTCGACATGAGCCACATCCAGGGCACCGACTACGTGGGCTCGATGGTGGTGCTGGAGGACGCCCTGCCCCGCAAGTCCGAGTACCGCCGCTTCAAGGTCCGCACCGTGGAGGGCAACGACGACTACGCGGCCATGGAGGAGGTGC
This sequence comes from Acidimicrobiales bacterium, assembly GCA_050744905.1. Lineage (GTDB taxonomy): Bacteria > Actinomycetota > Acidimicrobiia > Acidimicrobiales > DATLFN01. The sequence goes on along the minus strand of JBOGHR010000387.1, from coordinate 1,595 downwards.
TCACCCGCCGGCTCACCGCCCTGCTGGCCGAGCGGGAGAGCCCCCTCGACGACCGGCGCCGCCGCTTCTCCTACCCGCCCCAGCTGCTGCTGGTGGACGGGGGCAAGGGCCAGCTGGCCGTCGCCCTGCGGGTGGTGGAGGAGCTGGGCCTGGAGGACGAGGTTCCGGTGGCCGCCCTGGCCAAGCAGTTCGAGGAGGTGTTCGTGCCCGGGCGGGCCGACCCGGTGCGCATCCCCCGCCAGTCCGAGGCGCTCTACCTCCTCCAGCGGGTGCGGGACGAGGCCCACCGCTTCGCCGTCGCCTACCACCGCCAGCTCCGGGGCAAGCGGATGACCCGCAGCGCGCTCGACGACGTCCCCGGCCTGGGCCCCACCCGCCGGGCCCGCCTGCTGAGGGAGCTGGGCGGGATCGGGGCGGTCAGGAAGGCGCCGCTGGAGTCCCTGAAGGCCCTGCCCTGGCTGCCCGACCGGGTGGCCGAGGCGGTGCACGAGAAGCTCCACGGCCCGTAGGCCGCCGGCGCACCGGCGTCGGGCGGCTCAGCCCCTCTTCGGGCCCTGGAGCACCATGACGCACACCCAGGCCTGGTAGTGCAGCGGCGGCAGCGCCGTGAGGAGGTAGTCGTCCACCTTGTCGAGGGCGCGGAACAGCGGCCGGAAGCCGGGCTTGCCCACGAGGATCACCGAGGCGAGGGCGGCCAGGTGGAAGAAGTCGACCCGTACCTCGGCGAAGTGGTCCCGGAACAGGTCGAAGTCGCTGCGCACCAGCGGGTGCTCGTCGGGCGTCCGCATGCCGGGCGTCCGGTTCCGGTACCAGTTGATCAACCGGTTGTGGCCCAGCGGCTCCGAGAACACGCCCGCCCCCGAGGGGCGCAGCACCCGGCACATCTCGGCGACGGCCGGCTCCAGCTCGAGGTGGTGCAGGACGCCGCTCCCGAAGGCGAGGTCGAAGCTGTGGTCCCCGAAGGGCAGGTTCTCGGCCTCGGCCACCTCGAAGCGGGCCGGGGATCCCGCGTCCTGAGCCGCCCGTCGGGCCTTCTCGACCGCCACCGGCGAGATGTCCATCCCCACCGCCGAGGCCGCCGACTCGGCGGCCCGGATGGTCCTCAGCCCGTAGGAGCACCCGTACTCGATGCAGTCGGCCCCGGGGGCTCTGGCCTCCACCGCGCTCCAGTAGGCATCCTGGCTGCGCTGGACGATCGCGTAGAAGCGCCCGGCCTCACCGCGTCCCCCGGCCTCCTTGGAGAACAGGTCGTCGTGGAACTGGCGCTCCCGGTCCTGCCGGCGCTCCGCCTCCGGGCTCATCCCACCACTATCGCGTCCTTCCCACCGTGACCGGCTCACCCCGCTGACCCGGCCAGCCGGGCTCGGGTCCAGGGCGGCGGCCAGCACGACCGCCTCGATGTCGCGCGAGCGGTAGATCGTGCGGCGGCGTCGTGCAGGGCCTGGGGCCGGGCGTCGGGCCAGGCCGGCGAACGGCGGAAGCGTCGACTGGTCCGGCACAGGCCCCCCTTGGTGCGATCGTCAGCTCAGATCTCCTCGGGCGCCCGGCCCAGGGCCGGCGGCGCCGCCGCTCCCGGCCGGCGGCGAGCCCTACGC